>JBJOJH010000289.1:0-7645 GCA_046046715.1 Pseudomonadota bacterium
AAACCGGCAGGTCACTCAAGGCCAGTACGGCCTGGGTCATGTAAGACTGGCTGCTCTCATCAGGCGACAAGGGCTTGAGCCCCGCCTTTTCTTGGGCAAGCTGAGCCAGTTCGAACAACACTCCATTCAGGATACGAACCAGCACTTCGCCGGCACGGGCTTGCTCGGCAGCCGGAACATTGCTCTCCAGAAATTCGGAGATGGCTTGTAGCCCTCCGCCCTGCACCGGGCTGTCCTTCGGCCTCTCGACACCGGCGAACAAGTTCAGTGCGCGCACTGCGGATGCGGCGATTTGCTCCGCCAACTCTGGGCGCTTGCTGTCTACCGCTTTGGCCGCGTAGCGTTTGGCAGCTTTGTCACGCATTTGGGCATCTTCCAGGGCGGCACTCAAACGCAAAAAGCTGTCCATGCTTTGATCAGCGTCAGCAGGCACGCGCAGGTAGCGAAAAGGCTCCGACGGCGATTCGCGCATACCCAGCAGGAAAACGGGCACACCATCCCCCGCGTCGACTGGCAGCATGTAGTTGTGAAACTCCTTGGCCTGGCCCGACGCATCACGCAGTTTGTAGGAAATGCTCGGCCCCACGTTGCGCAGCTCTTTCTTGGTTGCCGTCTTGTTGCCTGCGCCCAGTCGGGCATCGATCGACTCACGCAAGTCCACCTTGCGTGGATCCACAGCACTGGGTCCGGTGGCGCCAAAGTTTTCGACGTTGATCACACGTAGCCCGGTGTACTCAAGCGTCAGCTTCTCACTGCCAGCCCCCGACGAGGCCCCACGGGTCAGTTGAGAGCTGCCTCCGATGACCCCCTCAATCTCAAAGGGCTGCGTGGCAGCCTTCATGGGGATGGCTTTGAGCTTGACGCGTGAACCGCCATCGTCAAAACTGGATTGGTAAATTTCGATGCCCTTGTAACTGGCCGGGTGGTTCACCTCCACCCGGGCCTCACGGGTCTCACCCGTCGCCTTGTCGTGAATCACGATGTCGCTGGCAAACAACTTGGGCATGCCCGTGGAATAAAAATCGACCACGAATTTTTTGAGTTCAATCGCAAAGGGCAACTCCTGCAAAAGGATGCCGTCGGACTGATTCAGGATCGCGGTGCTCGACTGTGTGCCTTCAGCTACTAGCAAGTTACCCCGAAATGTCGGGTTGCGTTCGCTCAGGCGATGCTCAGGCTTGACATCGGCAATCAGACCGCCGCCGTTGTAGGCGCTTTTGCCGTTGAACCACATCTGTGCGCGCACGATCAGGTCACCATCCAGCAACCCGCCCAGACACACCAGCACGATGGCACTGTGCGCAGCGATGTAACCCAGCTTGTTGGCGGCACCCGCCTTGGCCGCCACCATCCAACCCACGCCGTCCGGGCCCTCACGCCGCTGCAACTTGACCTTCCAGCCACCGCCAGCCAATAAATGGCCGATGCGCTTGGCTGCTAGTTCAGGCGACTCATCAAGGTCCGCCGACGCCCGATGACCAAAGGCCTTAAGGCTTTGAACCCGGATGTTTTCCTTGTACGTCTTCAGGTCGGCCAAAATTTTGGGCGTGTTACGGGCAATGCACAAAGAAGTGCTGAGCACCAAAAACGCCAGAATCAACAAGAACCACCAGGCGCTGTAGACCGAGTACAAAGAAGCGGCACCAAAAACATCTGCCCAAAACGGGCCGAACTGGTTCACGTAATTGGGCAGAGGCTCATGCTGCTTGAGTACCGTACCAATCACCGAGGCAATGCAAATCACCGTCAGCAAGGAGATCGCAAAGCGCATGGACGACAGTAACTCCACCACGGCGCGCAACACTTGCGATTCAGAGCGCAGCTCAAGGCCTTGGGTGGGAGATGTCATGACAGGGGCAGATTAAACAAGCGTGAATTGGCATCGCCAAAATGAAAAAAGCGGACCATCCGAAGACCGGCCCGCTCATGCAGCATTGCGGTCACGGACTCCAGTCCGCCCGCAAGGCAATCATGTTTTTACTTACCGCAAACCAGCAATGTAGTCTGCCACAGCCTTGATTTCACGATCATTCAGCTTGGCAGCAACCTGAGTCATTTGGAGGCTATTGGCACGAACACCATCCCTGAAACCGGTCAACTGGGCAACGGTGTAGTCCGCGTGCTGACCGCTCAAGCGGGGGTATTGGGAAGGAATACCTGCGCCGTTGGGGCTATGGCAACCCGCACAGGCCGCGATTTGACGATCTGCAATGCCACCGCGGTAAATACGCTCGCCCAAAGTAACCAAGGTCTTATCCTTGGCAAAACCTGGCTTGGCTTTTTGCGATGCAGCCCAATAGGCGATGTTTTTCATGTCCTCGTCGCTCAAGGTGGAGGCAAATCCCTTCATGACTGCATTGTTGCGTTTGCCGGACTTGAATTCCTGCAATTGCTTGACCAGGTATTCTGGGTGCTGCTGAGCCAACTTGGGGTTGACCGGAGTGCCCGAGTTGCCATCAGCGCCATGGCAAGCCGCACAGACCGCAGCGAAGGTTGCTCCACCCTTGACCAGGTCAGGCTTGGCAGCAGCGGGTTTGGCGTCTTCTGCGTAACTGGAAAAAGCGGCGGCCGTCAATGCGGAGGCCATGATCAGGTGGGCAAGCAGCTTCATAATGTTTGGAGTCGTGTCAGGTGAGCAAAACGACCTGATTCTACAATGGCCAACCGGGTTTACTCTGCATAACAATGACCAACATACGAAACCCAAACGCACCTAAGCGCGCGAAACCTGCCCAAGCGAGCCCCCATCCAGGGCAGGCAAAGTCTGCGGCAAAGCCGTCCCCTGCCCATGAGCATGCCACCGTCGCCATGGGGTGGATGCACACGGCCCGATTCCTGACCACGGCCCCGCAGCTGCACTTTTTGCCGCAACTGGATGTGCCGGAAATCGCCTTCGTCGGCCGATCCAACGCGGGCAAATCAACCTGCATCAACACCCTGACCCAGCAAAAACAGCTGGCATTTGCCTCCAAGAAGCCAGGGCGCACTCAGCACATCAATCTGTTCGCGTTGGGCAAACAGGGTGTTACGGATGCTGTGCTGGCAGATTTGCCAGGCTATGGCTACGCCGCAGTGCCCAAACAGGACAAGATCCGCTGGCAACAAGTGATGGCCAACTATCTGGTCACACGCGAAAACCTCAAGGCCATCGTGCTGATGTGCGACCCACGCCATGGCTTGACCGAACTCGACGAAATCTTGCTGGATGTCGTCCGTCCAAGGGTCGCCGAGGGGCTCAAGTTTTTGGTGGTCTTGACCAAGGCCGACAAACTCAACCGCGCTGAGCAAAGTAAAGCGCTGTCCATCATGAACCTGCAAGCTGGCGGGGGCGAAGTGCGTCTGTTCTCAGCGACCAAGCGCATCGGCATCGACCAGGTTGCCATGCTGTTGCATGACTGGGCACACCCGCAGCAGGCTGATGCAGACACCTCTGCAGCTGCTAACGGGACACCGTTAGACCATTCGGTAGAACCTGAAGAACTCGATCCCAGCGATCAATAAACTGAAGGATTGCCCGGTGGGCGGCTCTTGAAGCGCTTGTGAACCCAGTAATACTGGTCCGGCATAGTGTCGATCATCTGCTGCAGGCGCAAATTCATCTGCGCAGCATCTTCGCTGGCATCCTGGGTCGGAAAATCAGCCCACGCCGGCAGCACCTTCACCTCATAGCCTTCGGCCTGCATGCAAGTCACCACGGGCACCACCTTGGCGTTGCCCAGCCTTGAAAAGCGCCCCAAAGAGGTCACGGTCGCAGCGGGCACGCCGTAAAAAGGCACAAACACCGACTCTCGTATGCCAAAGTTCATGTCTGGCAGCAGGTACAGGGCCTCGCCTTCGCGCAGGGCGCTCACCAGGGGCTTGGGACCCGCAGAGCGGTCAAAAAGGCGGGGCTGGCCAAATCGCTGCCGGCCGTTGAAGATCCAGGCGTCCACCGTCCGGTTGGCCTGATGGGTGTAGATGGTGTTGAAGCGTCTGGGCACTTGTTGAGTCAAGGCTGTCCAACCCGCATCCAGCCCCACAAAGTGCGGTGCAAAAATCAGCACCGGCTCTGGCGATTGCAGTTCAGCCAACGCGCCTGTGAGCCGAATCCGCTGCCGCAGTAGTTCGGGCGAGCCGTGCCACAACCAGCCACGATCCAGCAAGGCTTGGGCAAAGCGAACAAAGGTGGAGCGAGCCAAACGCCGTCTTTCTGCTGGCGACAGCAGGGGAAAGCACAAACGCAAATTCGTCATCACCACATGCCGGCGCGGCACTGCTGCTGCATAAAGCAGATAACCCAGCCCAGCGCCCAACGCCCTCAACCAGGGCAAAGGCAAACGGGCCATCAGCCGTATGCAAAGCAACCAGAATTGGCTGGCCAACTTAAGCACCTTGCTCATTCCTCGCGCGGGTCTTTGTAGCGTGCATAGGCCCACAGATACTGCTGTGGACAACGCCGGATCAGGTCTTCCATGGCACCATTGATGACGGCGGCCGCCAGGCTCGGATCTTGTGGCAGATCTCGGGGCAAGCGCTCCACATGCACACGGTAGCCCCGCCCCCAACTCAAACGCTCCCCCCAGGCCAGTAAGACGGCGGCACCGGTTTGTTGGGCCAGGCGCACTGACAAGGTCATGGTGTAGGCCGGCTGGCCAAAAAAGGGCGCCCAAACGCCCTGCCCCATGGGCGGCACCTGATCGGGCAAAAGGCCGACACTTTCACCATTTTTGAGGGCACGCAACATCTGGCGTACCCCCGCCATGGACGTCTCCGCCGTACGCAATCCGGCCCTTGTACGCGCCTGCATGACCCACTCGCGCAGTCTGGCTTTTTTCGGGGGGCGAAACAGCACCGTCATGGGCGCGCGGGTCACGCCAAAAACCTCGGCGTAGGTACGTGCGGTGATTTCAAAACAGCCCAGATGAGGTGTCAAAAACAACACTCCATGCTGCTGCTCAAGCGACTGTGCCACCAGCTCCTGCCCGGACCACAGCACGCGCACCGGGCGACCTAGCCACAGGCGCGGCAACTCCAAAATCGTCTTGCCGGCCTCTCCGACAGCACAACTCCACTGCTGCCAACTTAGCCCCGCCAAACGAGCATTGCAAACAAGGCGACGACGATAGACCGGCGAGACCGCAAAGGCCAACCATCCGGCCACCCACCCCATGGCATGCAGCAAGCACAAGGGCAAAGCCGACAGGACAGAAATCACAAGGCGCATGGATTAGATAGAATTCGCCCGTCGCCGAGTTATGGAACTACTTGCAGGGCGACACACAAAAGCGGTTTTTGACGTTGAAGTTTGGACGTTTCAAGAGCCGACATTGTGCCTTGTCATCTTTGACAAAACTGCTAAAGCGTTCGCCGAAGCCTAAAGCCCAAGCAGCGCATCACCACCTGTTTAATGACTTTAGGAGCTTCACATCATGGCGAACGACTTTCTTTTTACCTCCGAATCCGTCTCTGAAGGCCACCCCGACAAGGTCGCCGATCAGATCTCTGATGCGATTCTGGATGCCATCTTCAAACAAGACCCGCTCAGCCGCGTGGCCGCCGAAACCCTGACCAACACCGGTTTGGTGGTCTTGGCTGGCGAAATCACCACCAACGCTCATGTGGACTACATCCAGGTCGCACGCGACACCATCAAGCGCATTGGCTACGACAACACCGAGTACGGCATTGACTACAAGGGCTGTGCGGTCATGGTGGCTTACGACAAGCAAAGCAATGACATCGCCCAGGGTGTGGATCACGCCAGCGACGACTTCCTCAACATCGGCGCCGGCGACCAGGGCCTAATGTTTGGCTACGCCTGCGACGAAACACCCGAGTTGATGCCCGCGCCCATTTACTACGCCCACCGTCTGGTGGAGCGCCAGGCCCAGCTGCGCAAGGATGGCCGCCTGCCTTTCTTGCGCCCGGACGCCAAGAGCCAGGTCACCATGCGCTATATGGATGGCAAGCCCCACTCCATCGACACCGTGGTGCTGTCAACCCAGCACAGCCCAGACCAAAGTGAAACCGCCACCAAGATGAAGGCCAGCTTCGTTGAAGCCATCATCGAAGAAATCATCAAACCCGTGTTGCCCAAAGAGTGGCTACAAAACACGCGTTACCTGATCAACCCCACGGGTCGTTTCGTCATAGGTGGCCCGCAAGGTGACTGCGGCCTGACGGGTCGCAAGATCATTGTGGACACCTACGGCGGTGCCTGCCCACATGGTGGCGGCGCGTTTTCGGGCAAAGACCCCAGCAAGGTAGACCGCTCGGCCGCCTACGCCGCACGCTATGTGGCCAAAAACATCGTGAAGGCCGGCCTGGCGCGGCAATGCCAGATTCAGGTGGCTTATGCGATCGGTGTGGCCAAGCCCATGAACGTGACGGTCTACACCGAAGGCACGGGCGTCATCCCAGATGAGCAAATTGCCGCTTTGGTGAACGACCACTTCGACCTGCGCCCTAAAGGCATCATCCAGATGCTTGACCTGCTGCGCCCCATTTACGAAAAAACCGCTGCTTATGGCCACTTTGGCCGCGAAGAGCCTGAGTTCACCTGGGAGCGGACCGACAAGGTGCAGGCACTGCGCGCTGCGGCGGGCCTATAAGGAACAGCGATCATCGGCGCCTGCAAAGCTTCAGTGAAACTCCCGGCTCTGGGTGCTGAGTCCACCCAGCATGGGGGTGAGGTCTTGCAGACGCTGAGCAATCAGGTGACGCACCTGGCCACCGCTGTCCACGTCACGTTGCCATTCGCCCCACACCGCCAGCAGCCGCGCGTGTAGCAGGGCTTTCAACTGCCGCTCACGCACCGACTGCCAGACGATCACGTTCACGCAGCCGTGCTCGTCTTCCAGGGTCACAAACACCACGCCCTTGGCCGTGGAAGGTGACTGGCGCATGGTGACCAGGCCGCAAGCAACCACTCGGCGGCCATGGGCCACGTTTTGCAGCTGAGCCGAGGTTTTCAATTGCAGATGTGACAACTGCGGCCGCAGTATGGCCATGGGGTGACGACGCAAGCTCAGCCCCAGGGCGGCATAGTCGTGCAGCACTTCTTCGCCCTCCTGCGCCTCCGGCAAGATCAGCTCCGCCTCCAGAACCGGCGCCTGCCTCAGGAGCTCAGAGCTCGCGCCCAAAGCGGACGCGGCCCAGGCCTGCTGCCGTCGATGCCCAGCCAAACTGGCCAGGGCGTCGCCTGCCGAAAGTGCCGTCAGATCACTGCGATCAAGCTGGGCGCGCAATGCCAGGTCCTCCACACTCTCAAAAGGAGCCACAGCGCGCGCCGCCATGATGCGCTGGGCCGAGACTGAGCCCAGACCTGACACCAGATGCAAGCCCAAACGCACCGCCGGCTCCGAAAAACAATCGGGATCTGACCCCAATTTTTTTGTTTGTTTTTCCACCGGTTTTTTGTCCAGCCTACTGTCCAAATCGCTGTAAGACACATCGACCGGATACACCTCCACGCAGTGGTGCCGGGCATCCTGCACCAGCTGCGAGGGGCTGTAAAAGCCCATGGGTTGGGAGTTGAGCAGTGCGACCAAAAAACAGGCGGGTTCGTGGCACTTGAGCCAGGCGCTCACATAGACCAGCAGCGCAAAGCTGGCGGCGTGGCTTTCAGGAAAGCCGTATTCGCCGAAGCCCTCGATCTGACTGAAGA
>JBJOJH010000290.1:0-6768 GCA_046046715.1 Pseudomonadota bacterium
CTGACGAATTTCGGCGCGCATGTCCACACGCAGCTTGGCATCCAGATTGGACAAGGGCTCATCAAACAAAAAGCAGGTGGGCTCGCGCACAATGGCGCGCCCCATGGCCACCCGCTGGCGCTGGCCGCCCGACAGCTGCGAGGGCTTGCGATTCAGCAGCTCTTGCAGGTGCAGCATTTCAGCTGCCCGGCTGACGCGTTTGTTGATCTCGGCCTTGTCTACACCGGCCACGCGCAGGCCAAAAGACATGTTGCGCTCCACATTCATGGTGGGGTAGAGCGCATAAGACTGGAACACCATGCCGATGTCGCGGTCCTTGGGGTCTGCCCAGGTCACATCGCGGTCACCAATGTAAATGCCGCCATTGGTGACGTCGTTGAAGCCGGCAATGGTGTGCAGCAGCGTGGATTTGCCACAACCCGACGGGCCCAGGAGCACCAGAAATTCACCATCCTGGATGGACAAATTCATGGACTTGAGGATGTTCACACCCCCCAGGACGATGTCGAGATCTTTGATTTGGACGTTTGCCATGATGTTGAAGTTCGCAGATGTATGTGATGTGAATGGGGCTTAGCCCTTGACGGCGCCGGCGGCGATGCCGCGGACGAACCAACGCCCGGAAAAGAAGTAAACCGCCAGCGGCACCAGGGAGGTGAGGATGGTGGCCGCCATGTCGATGTGATAGCGGCGCTCGCCGAACGTGGTGTTGACCAGGTTGTTGAGCTGCACCGTCATGGGGTAGTTTTCCTTGCCGGCAAAAATCAGACCAAAGAGGTAGTCGTTCCAGATGCCGGTGACTTGCAGAATGGTCGCCACGATCAACATGGGCGTGGCCATGGGCAGCATGAGCTGCAGGAAGATGCGCCAGAAGCCGCCGCCATCAATGCGGGCCGCCTTGAACAGCTCTTGCGGCACCGCCACGTAATAGTTGCGAAACAGCAGGGTGAGCACTGGCATGCCAAAGATGCAGTGCACCAGCAGGATGGCCCAGTAGGTGTTGTAGAAACCACCCAGCCTGAACCAGGCCACCAGCGGATAGATCATCACCTGGAACGGCACAAAGGCGCCCAGCAGCATGATGCCGAACAGCCAGTCGCCCCACTTGGAGCGCCAGAAGCTCAGCGCGTAGCCGTTAAGGGCGCCAAGGAATACCGACAACAGGGTGGCTGGTACTACCAGGCGCACCGAGTTCCAGAAGCCGCCCTGGATACCTTCGCAGGCCAGTGCAATGCAGGCACTGGACCAGGCCTCATTCCAATTACGGAATTGCGGCGAAGCGGGCCATGCAAACAGCAGGGCCTGACGGATTTCCTCGGGGGTCTTGAGCGAGGTCACCACCATCACGTACAGCGGCAACAGAAAGAAGGCCGAGGTGACCACCAGGAAGGCGTAAATGCCGATGCGAGCGGGCGTGAACAGCGGCTTGCGTGGACGTGCTGTGCGGGGCACAGGCAGAGTCGCGGAAGAAGAAGCGGACATGTCTAAAAGCTCCTTAATGACCGGCGTTCCGGCGTGCCTGGGCCTTGGCGCGCCAATACAGCAGTGGCGTGAGCACGGTGAACACGGTGACCAGCATCACGACCGAAGCGGCAGAGGCCAGCCCGATGTTGTTGCGGCCGAACAGGTGATCGATGATGAATTTGGCAGGGACTTCACTGGCGTCACCGGGACCGCCGCTGGTCATTACCGCGACCACATCAAAGGTGCGCACCAGCGCCACGGCAAGCAGCACGAAGGCGGTCGCATAGGCTGGGCCGAGCTGCGGCAGCACCACGCTCAGGTAGTAACGGGGCTTGGACACGCCATCGATACGGGCGGCTTTCCATTGCTCTTCATCGACCCCCCGCAGGGCGGCCAGCAGGATGGCCATGGTGGTGCCGCTGCCCTGCCACAGCATGGCCAGACCAACGGCATAGAGCACCATATCGGGCCTGACCGTCCAGTCCAGCGTGAAGCTTTCCCAGCCGAATTGCTGGAAGGCATGCTGCAGGCCCAGTCCGGGGTTGAACAGCCACTGCCAGATCAGGCCAGTGACAACGAAACTCATGGCATAGGGGTAGAGAAAAATGGTGCGAAACCAGCTTTCGGCCTTGACCTGTTGGTCAATAAAGATGGCCATCAGCGTGCCCAATACCAGTACGCCCAGGATGTAGACCACCGCTAGCACACCCATGTGTTGCAAAGAGACGATCCAGCGATCGGTTTCGAACAGGCGCTGAAATTGGTCCAGCCCAACCCAGTCGTTGCGGGGGAACAGTTTGGAGGAGGACAGGGAAATCCGGATACTCCAGATGACCGAGCCGACGTAGGCCAGCAGGGCTGTGATCGCCAGCGGCAACAGCGCGGCGTGGAGTGCCAGATTCAGGCGTCGGGGTCGTGCAGAGTGCGCCATGGCGGTTCTCGCTGGACATGCGGCAGCTCGACCCGGACGACTGGCGCCTCGGTATCGGTTGCTCGCGTGGAAGGGGGAAATGGGCGCGGAACCAGTCAACTGGCCCCGCGCGAGTCAGTCTTAACGCTTCAGGGCGGTGGCCATTGCCTTGATGCCGTCGTCGGTGGACTGGTTGGAGTTCCAGAACTTGCTCACGGCGTCATCGAAAGCACCTGCAGCATCCGGGCTCAGCAGCTCGTTGGTGCCTTGCAACAAACGGCCTTCCTTCACGGCCTGCACACCCATCTGGGCGCACATGTCCATCTTGCTGGTGTCCACGTCGGTGCGGATCGGGATCGAACCTTTCTTGTTATTGAAGGCGACCTGACCTTCCGGCGAGATCATCAACTCGGCCAGCTTCTTCTGTGCGGCCGCAGCGTCAGCTGCCTTCTGCTTGGGGAACACGAACACGTCACCGCCAATCGCGTAAGGCATCTTGGGGCCGCCGGCCATGAAGCAGCCGTACTCCTTGCCTGCCGACTTGCCAGCGTTGACGAATTCGCCCTTGGCCCAGTCACCCATCATCTGGAAGGCAGCCTTGCCTTCAATGACCATGCCGGTGGCGAGGTTCCAGTCACGGCCTGGGGAGCCTGGATCCACATAGCCCTTGAGTTTCTTGAAGGTGTCGACGGCCTTGCGGAAGCCAGGGGTGGATGCATCTTTGTCCTTGAAGGTCTTCAGGAACAGGTCTTGACCACCTGTAGCCAGCAGCACGCCGCGGAAGGTGATGCCTTCCTGCCAGCCCTGACCACCCAGTGCCAGCGGAATCACGCCGCCCGCTGCCTTGACCTTGTCCATGGCGGCGATCATCTCGTCGAGGTTGGTGGGTTCCTTGGCACCGGCCTTGGCCAGCACGGCCTTGTTGTACCAGACCCAGTTTTCGTTGTGCAGGTTGACCGGCACGGCAAAGTACTTGCCGTTGACCTTGACGGCGTTCTTGATCTTCTCTGGCAGCAGTTTGTCCCAATTGCCCTTCTTGGCGATATCGTCAAGATCGTTGAGCAGACCTTCCTTGATGATCTCTTCGTACTGCTTGCCGTAGTTGTACTGGGCGGCGGTCGGGGCGTCTCCACCCATGGTGCGGTTCGCCATCACGGTACGGGCTTGAGCGCCACCGCCACCGGCAATCGGGGTGTCGACCCAGGTGCCGCCGGCCTTGGTGTACATCGTTGCGAATTCCTTGATGGCGGCGGCTTCACCTCCCGAGGTCCACCAGTGAATCACTTCAGCCTTCTGGGCGTGGGCAACGGTGCTTGCACCCAGGCCTGCAACGAGCAGGGCCAGCAGGTGTTTGGTATGTGCTTTCATTGAATTCTCCTCATGCTTTTTAGGCTTATTGCCTGGATGCCCGACGGTGTCGGGGAACTTTTACTTTTTGCAACCGAAATATTGGAACCGGTTCCAGTTGCGGGGAGAATTTGAATCGATGCCTGAAAAAATGAGAAGTAGTGAAAACCCTAGGTGTCTGATATCGCTATTGGCGAGTCTGAATAGGGCAACACCCAAAGGTTCTGTAAACGTTTACATTCCTTTCAAAAATAGCTCTTGACCAGCGATGTAAACGTTTACAAAATTCGACCTCACTTCATCATGAGTCAAGAAAAAATCACTGTCAGGACGCTTGCCAAGGTCACCGGTCTCTCGCTAGCAACGGTTTCGCGCGCCCTGGCTGGCTCGCCCAGTGTGCTGCCCGAAACCCGTGACAAGGTGCTTCATGCCGCGAGCCAGCTCAACTATGTGCGTGACCGGGCTGCCGTCCGCTTGAAGACCGGTAAGACCCAGGTGCTGGCCTTGATCATGGACCGTTTCGACGCCAGCCAGCCTGGCTTCAAGGATATGCTCCTGGGTCTGGGCGACGCTTTGGAAGGCAGTGACTACCACCTCATCGTGCTGCCGGATTCGGCGGGCACTGGCCCACTGACCACGATTCGCTATGTGGTCGAACGAGGTCTGGCAGATGGGCTCGTGCTTGCACACACCACGGCACAGGACGAGCGCGTTGCGTATTTGCAGGAAAAAGGCCTGCCCTTCATCACCCATGGCCGCACCCATCTTCCACAAGCACATGCTTTTGTGGACTTTGCCAACGAACAGTTTGCTGCCATGGGCGCTGGCGCATTGCGGCGGCGCCAACGTTCTCGGCTCGGCATCTTGCTGCCCATGGACGGCAGTGTGTATCGCACTCATTTGGCCCAGGGCTTTGTGGCCGAATGCGCGCTCCATCAGGTCTCGGGAGTCTGTGTGGATGGTGTGTCGCTCGACGACCCGCCTGAGGCCATTTACCAATGGGCCATGACCCACGCGCGGGACTTTGATGGCCTTGTGATCTCGCGCGAGGCGCCGGTGCTGCCCCTGTTAAGCGCCATTACCGACTGCGGCATGCAGATCGGCCGCGACATCGAACTGGTGATCAAGTACAGCAGTGCATGGCCGCACTACCTTCGACAACCCCTGATGGCTTGCTTTGAGGACTTGCACCTGGCAGGCAAGACCATGGGCTTGAGCATGCTCGCGCATTTGACACAGTCTGGGCTGAATCTGGCTCAGGTTCTTTTCCCACCCCCCGACCTAGAGGTTTTTCACCATGCAGGCATTGAGAGATAAAGCGAATCTGGCCAACGCGCCACACCGTGAACGCATCATCCAAACCAAGCGCAAGCTGCGTGCTCAGATCATCGACATGCCTCGGCGCTTTGCTGCGATGACGGCTCGGTTGGAGGTGCAAATCGAACAAATCGAACGGGAGCGCGCCCAGGGCATAGAGCCGATTCCCCAGCTGGAGTTCAGCCAGTTGGATCGCATCAGCGAAACGGACAAAAACCGGATTCGGCAGCGGGGCTGCCTGGTCATCCGCAACGTGTTCGACGACGCCCGCGTGAATGACTGGAATGCTGAATTGGCTGAGTATTTTGAGCGCAACAACTACCTGGAAAAGTTGAAGGCCGGTGGTGCCGTGGACAATTACTTCAGCACGCTGGCCAGCGCCCGGCCTCAGATTTATGGCGTGTTCTGGTCCCGTCCGCAAATGGAGGCCCGCACCGACCCGGCGATGGCGCAGGCCAAGCGTTTCCTGAATCGCCTGTGGCGCTTTGAGACGCCTTCGGGGACTGTGTTCAACCCCGACCAAGACCTCTTGTATGCGGACCGCGTGCGGTTTCGCCAGCCCGGCGATGCCTCATTGGGCTTGTCTGCCCATGTGGACAGTGGCTCAGTGGAGCGCTGGATTGATCCGGCCTACCAGCAGGTTTATCGCCACGTGTTTGGGGGCGACCTGAGCCAGTACGACCCTTTCGATGCGCAGTACCGCACCAGCACCCAGGAGATCCCATCGGCAGCGGTTTGCCGCATGTTCAGAACCTTTCAGGCCTGGACGGCCTTGACGGCGCAGGGCCCTCGTGACGGCACGCTGCAGCTCCTGCCGATTGCAGATGCCATGGCCTGGATGATGCTGCGCGCCCTGCAAGACGATGTGCCCGAGGACGAGCTTTGTGGCGCGGCCGCCTGCCGGGCGATGATGATCGTGCAGGGTTACCACGATCTGCTGTTGCGTGGGTATGGATCCATTCCCCAGATGCAGCCAGGCGACACGGTGTGGTGGCATCCGGATGTGTTGCACGGCGTGGAAGATGTGCACCGGGGGCAGGGGTATTCGAACGTCATGTACATCGCCCCTGTCCCGGACTGTGAGAAAAACAGGGCCTATTCCCAGCTACAACGTCCGGCTTTTGAAGCCGGCCTGTCTGCGCCGGACTTCGCGCCCGACAACTTTGAAACCGATTTCGTGGGCCGATTCACCAAGGCTGACCTGAGCCCGCTGGGCTTGAAGCAGATGGGCTACGGCGCTTGAAGTGTGGCTATGTCTCCATCCGCATCCGTTGCTGACGATTTAATTGCTGCTTCTGCATTTGTCCCCGGTCGCCAGTGCTCGCAGCTCACGGTGGCTGACCGGCATGGGCGCGCCAGCCGCGTCGTGTACCAGTGCGACCACCTGATTGAGGCGCCCAATTGGTCGCCCGACGGTCAGTGGCTTGTTTTCAACAGTGAGGGAGCCTTGTTCAAGGTGAGGGCTGATGGCTCGGAGGTTCCGGTGCGCATCGACACAGGCCAGCATGCCCCTGCCAATAACGACCATGTCTTGTCGCCAGACGGGAGCACCATCTACCTGTCTACTGACGACGGCCGCTTGCTAACTGTGCCCTTCGAAGGCGGCCAGGCGCAGGTCGTTTCCAATCCACACCCGCCCGAGATTGGCTTTCGCTACTACCTGCATGGCATGTCGCCGGATGGTGAGTTGCTGGCCTATGTTGGCTTGCAGGTGCAGGGGGCAAAGTTTG
>JBJOJH010000291.1:0-8174 GCA_046046715.1 Pseudomonadota bacterium
GCGTTCTGGTGGACGCGCCCTGCACCGGGCTGGGAACGCTGCGCCGCAATCCTGATCTGAAGTGGCGCCAGAACATGCAAGGCGTGCAGGAGATGGCGGTCAAGCAGGCGGCCATTTTGCAGAGCGCTGCCAGGTTGCTCAAGCCCGGCGGCAGATTGGTCTATGCCACCTGCAGTGTGTTGCCTGAAGAGAACGAGGCGATCGCCCAGGCCTTCACGGCGGCTAACGATGGTTTCGAGGTGCTGGACATCGCAGGCCTGCTCGGCCAGCTGAAGGTGCCGGCCGCAGAGGGGCTTTGCAGCGGCGGCGAATCGGGTACGAGCTACCTGCGTCTGTGGCCCCATCGCCACGGGACCGACGGTTTTTTTGCCGCTGCCTGGGTTAAAAGGTAAACGATGACGTCATTTTGATGTTTTTTAGCGTCAGTTGGATTTTTATTTCCCAAATTCGCTGGAAAGCCCTAAAATGCGCAGCTGTCGCGCTGTGTTGACACTTTGCGACATCCATCAAACTCGTTGAGAGAATTTACCCTTATGTTTTTACCTGACTGGGCTGTGCTGAACGCTGCAATCGACTGGCTTGCTCACGGCGCCTGGCAATTGGCTTGGTGGCAGATTGTTCTGTTTGCACTGGCTTTGACCCACGTGACCATGATCAGCGTCACGATCTTCCTGCACCGCCACCAGGCTCACCGCTCGCTGGATCTGCATCCCATTGCTTCGCACTTTTTCCGTTTCTGGCTGTGGTTGACCACCGGTCAAGTCACCAAGGAATGGGCTGCTGTACACCGCAAACACCACGCCAAGTGCGAGCAGCCTGACGATCCGCACAGCCCGCATGTTTACGGCATCAAGAAGGTGCTTACGCAGGGCGCAGAGCTGTACCGCATCGAATCCAAGAACATGGAGACACTGGCTCGCTACGGTCACGGCACGCCTGACGACTGGCTTGAGCGCAATCTGTATACCCGTTACTCCTGGCAGGGCGTGGGTCTGATGATGATCATCGACCTGTTCCTGTTCGGTGCCGCGGGTCTTGCGGTTTGGGCTCTGCAAATGGCCTGGACGCCCATCATGGCCGCCGGCATCATCAACGGAGCTGCTCACTTCTGGGGTTATCGCAATTTCGAAGCGCCCGATGCAAGCACCAACATTTCGCCCTGGGGCATCATCATTGCCGGCGAAGAGTTGCACAACAACCATCACACTTACCCCACGTCTGCCAAGCTGTCGGTCAAGCCATACGAGTTCGATATCGGCTGGATGTACATCAGTTTGCTGAGCATGGTGGGCCTGGCCAAGGTGAAAAAGACGCCTCCCAAGCTGGCCTTTGGGGACATACGTCCTGTGGCCGACGAAAAAACCCTGGAAGCCTTGATCGCCAATCGCTACGAAATCATGGCGGGTTACGCTGCAGGCCTGCGCCAGGCTGTGCGCGATGAGTTTCAGGCGGTCAAGTCACGCGGTGCAGATGCTGCTGCCGTCAAGGCTGCAATGCGCTGGATGCACCGCGATGCCGATAAGGTTCCCGCTGCAGCAGTGCCGCAGCTGGCCCAGGCCCGCGCTGCGTCGCCTGTTATCGACAAAATGGTGACCATGCGTGAAGAGCTGCGCAACCTGTGGCTGAGCACTTCGGTGTCGCGCGAGAACCTGACTTCCGAACTGCAAAGCTGGTGCCATCGTGCCGAGGCCAGCGGCATTGCGTCCCTGCAAGACTTCTCCAAGCGCTTGCGCGCTGCGCGTGCCTGAGCTCCTAATCGCTCAGCTCCCTCGCTGAACACAAAAAGGCCCGCCTTGTGCGGGCCTTTTGTTTTGATAGACCCGCTTAGGCGGATTCAGTATCTCCCTTAATGGGGCTGTGCGCACTCTCTATTTGCGCTCGTTTTCGGGCCTTTTCTGTGGGTCTCTTCCCTGTCCAAATTTTGGGCATAAAAAAAGCCCGCCGGTAAAGGCGGGCTTTTTTGAAACGAGAACTGAATTACTTCAGTTTCATTTCCTTGTAGTCCACATGCTTACGAGCAACTGGATCAAATTTCTTGATCAACATTTTCTCGGGCATGGTCTTCTTATTCTTGCTGGTCGTGTAGAAGTGACCCGTGCCAGCCGTGGATTCCAGCTTGATTTTTTCGCGTCCGCCTTTGGTTGCCATGGTGCTGCTCCTTATGCCTGGCCACGTGCACGCAAGTCTGCGAGCACAGAATCAATCCCGTTTTTGTCGATCAGGCGCAGGGCAGCGCTGGAAACGCGCAAACGCACCCAACGGTTCTCTGTTTCGACCCAGAAACGGCGGTATTGCAGGTTCGGCAGGAACCGGCGCTTGGTTTTGTTGTTGGCGTGGGAAACATTGTTGCCCACCATGGGGCCTTTGCCCGTTACTTCGCATACGCGTGCCATCAGGACACTCCGATACTTCTAATACAGCTGGAGTTCAATCACTGCACCGATGTGTGCAAGCAATGAAAACCAGCCTCACCTCGCCAAAAATCGGGTGGCGGTAACCCGTCTGCTTGAAAAGATTTACCCTTGCGGTGAAACCGTCTGAATTCAGCAAAGCCCACGATTATATCGATGTCTCAATGGCACTTAAGCGCCACCATGGAGAGGGGCCCGAATCAGGCGCCTTCCTGCTCCAGAAAACGCTGGGCATCCAGTGCGGCCATGCAACCTGTACCGGCACTGGTGATGGCCTGGCGATAGACATGGTCCTGCACATCGCCAGCCGCAAACACGCCCGGCACGCTGGTCATGGTCGCAAACCCTTTCAGGCCGCTTTGGGTGACGATGTAACCGCCCTCCAGCTGCAGCTGCCCCTGAAAGATCTCCGTGTTGGGTGCGTGACCAATTGCAATAAAGCAGCCCTTCAGCTCCAGGTCTTCGGTGCTGCCGTCGGCGGTGCTCTTGAGTCGCACGCCAGTCACGCCGCTGGCATCGCCCAGAACTTCGTCCAGGGTCTTGAAGGTCTTGAGTTCAATCTTGCCAGCCGCGACCTTGTCCATCAGCTTGTCAACCAGGATGGGTTCGGCCTTGAACTTGTCGCGACGGTGTATCAGGTACACCTTTTGAGCGATGTTCGAAAGGTACAGCGCTTCTTCAACAGCCGTATTGCCGCCACCTACGACGCAGCACACCTGGTCCCGGTAAAAGAAACCGTCGCAAGTGGCGCAGCCCGACACCCCTCGGCCCATGAAACTGGACTCGGAGGGCAGGCCCAGGTATTTGGCGGAGGCACCGGTCGCAATAATGAGTGAGTCGCAGGTGTACTCGCCGGAGTCGCCCTTGAGGGTGAAAGGCCGCTTGGAGAAATCAACCGAACTGACGTGGTCAAAAATAATTTCGGTCTTGAAGCGCTCTGCGTGTTCCTGAAAACGCTGCATCAGTTCGGGGCCTTGCACGCCGTGAACGTCTGCAGGCCAGTTGTCTACCTCGGTGGTGGTCATCAATTGGCCACCCTGTGCAATGCCAGTGATCAAAACAGGTTGCAAATTGGCGCGAGCAGCGTAGATGGCGGCGGTGTACCCTGCGGGGCCTGACCCCAAAATCATGACTTTTGCGTGTTTCGTTGTAGACATCTGATGAACCTCGAAGGGGAATGTGGGCGTGCGCCGTGTACAGTTTGATCCAAAGGCCGAAGTATCGGCTCTTACACTTGAGCCCGCCATGAAACGGACATTTTGCGTGACAAGCGATTGTAAGAAGCCTGACCATTCCAGACTGTTTGCACAGGGGTGGTCCCCCAAGGACGAAAGCGCTCACGCCCAGCCATGACCTATTCCCTGAATACGCTCCAACACACGCGCTCCCGAACAGGTGCGCCCAAAAACCCGCCTGTCCCGCTGCGCACGGGTTTAAATCGCTTCGCGGGCGAGCTTGGTTTGCTGCTGGGTGCGGCAGGGTTGGTTTTGTGGCTCTTGTCCTTACTCTCGTACTCACCACTGGATGCCAGCTGGACCACTTCTGGGGTGTCAGGTTCCCTGCACAACCGGGCCGGGCGCTTGGGCGCCTGGTTGGCCGATGCCAGTTATTTTTCCCTGGGCTTTTCAGTGTGGTGGTGTGTAGCCGTGGCGGTTCGTGCCTGGGTTGCTGCCCTGGTGCGTTGGTTGCATGACCAAAACGCCATGCAACCGGATGTTGGGAGTGAAGACCCTGCATCACCTGCATGGCCATTCTGGTTGGGTCTGGTTCTTTTGATTCTGGCCAGCAGCACGCTGGAGTGGACGCGCCTCTACAGCCTGGAGAAGTATTTGCCAGGCCACGCTGGCGGCGTCGTGGGCTTTTTTGTGGGCCCCTTCAGTGCTCAATGGCTGGGCTTTACGGGTTCGGGCATGGTGGCCATCGCTCTGGGGGTGGTGGGCGCGGCGATGGTGTTCAGATTTTCCTGGAGCCAGGTGGCAGAACGTTTGGGCGGCAGCATTTATGCATTGATCGAAACCCGGCGTGAGCAGCGCGAGGTGGCTCAAGATCTGGCCCTGGGTCAGCAAGCTGCCCGGGAGCGCGAAGAGGTGGTGTTGGACGAGCGCCCGGTGCCACGTGTGGAGCCCACCGTTGCCGTGATGATTGAGCCTGTGATGGTCGAGGTGCCCAAGAGCGAGCGTGTGGCCAAGGAACGCCAAAAGCCGCTGTTTACCGAGATGCCCGACAGCCGCTTGCCCCAGGTGGATTTGCTGGATGGTGCCTTGGTCCAGCAGGTCACCGTGTCTGCGGACACCCTGGAAATGACCAGCCGCATGATCGAGAAAAAGCTCAAGGACTTCGGCGTGGAAGTGCGGGTGGTGCTGGCGCAGCCCGGGCCGGTCATCACACGTTACGAGATCGAGCCCGCCACGGGCGTGAAGGGTTCTCAAATTGTGGGCTTGGCCAAAGATTTGGCGCGTAGCCTGAGCCTGGTGTCTATCCGCGTGGTGGAGACCATCCCTGGCAAGAACTACATGGCGCTGGAGTTGCCCAACGCCCGGCGCCAGTCGATACGCCTGAGCGAAATTCTGGGCTCGCAGATCTATCACGACGCCAAATCCATGCTCACCATGGGCCTGGGCAAGGACATCATCGGCAATCCGGTGGTGGCTGATTTGGCCAAGATGCCGCACGTACTGGTGGCGGGTACCACGGGCTCGGGCAAGTCGGTGGGGATCAACGCCATGATCCTGAGCTTGTTGTACAAGGCCGAGGCGCGGGATGTGCGTTTGCTGATGATCGATCCCAAGATGCTGGAGATGTCGGTCTATGAAGGTATTCCGCACCTGCTAGCGCCGGTGGTCACGGACATGAAGCAAGCGGCACACGGCCTGAACTGGTGCGTGGCCGAGATGGAGCGCCGCTACAAGCTGATGAGCAAGCTGGGGGTGCGCAACCTGGCTGGTTACAACACCAAGATTGACGAGGCCCAGGCGCGCGAGGAGTTCATTTACAACCCCTTCAGCCTGACCCCCGAAAGCCCGGAGCCCCTGCGGCGCCTGCCTCACATTGTGGTGGTGATCGACGAGTTGGCCGACCTGATGATGGTGGTGGGCAAGAAGATCGAAGAGCTGATTGCCCGCCTCGCCCAAAAAGCGCGTGCCGCCGGCATCCATCTGATTCTGGCTACCCAGCGCCCCAGCGTGGATGTCATCACCGGCCTGATCAAGGCCAACATTCCCACGCGGATCGCCTTTCAGGTCAGCAGCAAGATCGACAGCCGCACGATCCTGGATCAGATGGGCGCAGAGGCCTTGCTGGGCATGGGAGACATGCTCTACATGCCCAGCGGCACAGGGCTGCCGGTGCGGGTGCATGGCGCTTTTGTGAGTGACGACGAAGTGCATCGCGTGGTGAGCTACCTTAAGAGCCAGGGCGAGCCAGACTACATCGAGGGGGTGCTGGAAGGAGGCACGGTGGACGGGGAAGACGGTCTGGGTGGAGAAGCCGGCGGTGAGGGGGGTGAAAAAGACCCCATGTACGACCAGGCGGTGGAGGTGGTGCTGAAAAACCGCAAGGCCAGCATTTCCCTCGTGCAACGCCATCTGAAGATTGGTTACAACCGTGCCGCCAGGTTGGTGGAAGACATGGAAAAAGCGGGACTGGTCAGTGCCATGAGCGGCAGCGGTCAGCGCGACATTCTGGTGCCAGCGCGTGCCTCTGACTGATGTGACGGAGCTACCCAAACTGTGACACTTTTCAGCCGATTCCGTCGTCTCTTTCCTCGCGTGGCCTTGGCACTGACCCTGATCGCCACTTGCGTGTTGCTACCGGTTCGGGCGGACGCCCTGCGGGACCTCGAAAGCTTTCTGCGCGATACCCAGCAGGGCCGTGCCACTTTCACGCAGGTAGTGACTTCGCCCAAGAAGGAAGGCGAGGCCGCCCCACGTACCAAAACCTCAAGCGGCATCTTCGAGTTTTCCAGACCCAACCGGTTTCGTTTTCAGTACACCAAACCGTTTGAGCAGCTGATCGTGGCGGACGGCCAAACCTTATGGCTGTTTGACGTGGACCTCAACCAGGTCACGGCCAGACGTCAGCAAGACGTGCTGGGCAATACCCCCGCGGCAATCATCGCAGCGGCGCCAGACCTGAAAGGCCTCAACAGCGCCTTCACCCTGAGCAACGGTGCGGACGCCGAAGGCATGCAGTGGCTCTTGGCCCTGCCCAAGGGCAAGGATGCGCAGTTGCAGCAAGTTCGGCTGGGATTCAAGCAGGGGCAACTGGCGGTGCTGGACATGCTGGATACCTTTGGTCAGCGCTCGGTCCTCAGCTTTGGAGCGCTCAACACTAAGCCGGGTTTCAAGGCCCAGCACTTCAGTTTTCAGCCACCGGCCGGGGCCGATGTGGTGCGTCAGTAATTCTGGCCGACCCGGATGAACGCCGACCATTCGCCTCTGGCTGAGCACCATTCGCCTCTGGCTGAGCGTCTGCGCCCGCAAACCCTGGCTGAAGTCATTGGCCAGCAGCATATTTTGGGTGCCGGCATGGCCTTGCGACTGGCCTTCGAGTCAGGCCAGCCCCACAGCTGCATTTTCTGGGGGCCGCCCGGCACGGGCAAAACCACCATTGCGCGCTTGATGGCGCATGCTTTTGATGCCCAGTTCATCACTATCAGTGCGGTGCTGGGCGGGGTGAAGGACATCCGCGAAGCCGTTGAGCTGGCGCAAGTGGCGCGCGCGCAGGGGCGACGCACCATCGTTTTTGTGGACGAAGTTCACCGCTTCAACAAAAGCCAGCAAGACGCATTTCTGCCCCACGTCGAAAGCGGTCTGTTCACTTTCATAGGCGCGACTACCGAGAACCCTTCCTTCGAGGTCAACTCGGCGCTTCTGTCACGAGCGGCGGTGTATGTGTTGCAGCCATTGGCCGCCCAGGACCTGAGCGGCATTGTGGCGCGAGCCCATGCGATTCAGGCCATTCCAGCTGTGGAAGACGCGGCGTTGGAGCGCCTGTTGTCGTATGCCGACGGCGATGCGCGGCGCCTGCTCAACACCCTGGAGACGCTAGCGACTGCGGCTCATCCGGCGAATCTCGACACGATCACCGATGAATGGTTGCTCAAGGTGCTGGGTGAGCGCATGCGTCGCTACGACAAGGGCGGGGACCAGTTTTACGACACCATCAGCGCATTGCACAAATCGGTGCGTGGCTCTGACCCGGATGCGGCCCTGTACTGGTTTGTGCGCATGCTCGATGGAGGTGCCGATCCGCGCTACATGGCCCGCCGCTTGATACGCATGGCCAGCGAGGACATCGGCTTGGCTGACCCGCGTGCCTTGCGCCTGGCGCTGGATGCCGCAGAAGTCTATGAGCGTCTGGGCAGCCCCGAGGGCGAGCTGGCCTTGGCCGAATGCGTGGTCTACCTGGCAATTGCCCCGAAAAGCAACGCTGTCTACAAGGCCTATAACCAGGCCCGAGCCTTCATCAAGCAAGATGGTAGCCGGCCGGTGCCCATGCACCTGCGCAACGCGCCTACCCGGCTGATGAAAGACCTGGACTACGGCAAAGGCTACCGCTACGCCCACGACGAAGCTGGTGGCTTTGCTGCCGGGGAGCGCTACCTGCCTGACGGCATGGCAGAGCCTGGCTTTTATCAGCCAGTGGAGCGCGGTCTTGAAATACGCATTGCCGAGAAGTTGCGTGAGTTGAAAAGGCTCAATCATCAGTCCAACTGATGCTTCATGAGAAGCTTGAATCAGCGCTTTCTTCAAGGGAAAACCC
>JBJOJH010000292.1:0-2577 GCA_046046715.1 Pseudomonadota bacterium
GCCAGCTTGTCGGTTTCGCGGCTGGCGGTGCCATTGCCGATGGCGATCAGGTTGACGCCGTGCTTTTCGCAAAGCTTGGCCAGGGTGTGCAGGGAGCCGTCCCAGTCCTTGCGCGGCTCGTGCGGAAACACCGTAGCCGTGTCCACCAGCTTGCCAGTGGCATCCACCACCGCCACTTTCACGCCGGTACGGATGCCGGGGTCCAGGCCCAGCACCACGCGGGGGCCGGCAGGTGCCGCTAGCAGCAGGTCACGCACGTTGTCGGCAAACACCTTAATGGCGACCTTTTCGGCCTCGTCCCGCAGGCGTGCAAACAGGTCACGCTCGGTCGACAGGCTCAGCTTCACTCGCCAGGTCCAGGCGACGCATTTACGCAGCATGTCATCGCTGGCGCGACCTTGGTGGCGCCAGCCCAGGTGGGCACCGATGCGGGCCTCCGCCAGCGTGACCACTGGACCGGGCTTGCCACTGGCCGTGCTTGCAACCGGCGGCTCGGGCAGCACCAGGCGGGCATCCAGAATTTCCAGGCTGCGGCCCCGAAACACGGCCAGCGCCCGGTGGGAGGGCACACGGCCGATGGGCTCGTCAAAGTCAAAATAGTCCCGAAACTTGGCGTTGTCGGGGTGGTTTTCGTCTTTGCCAGCCATCAGTTTGGAGACCAGCAGACCCTCGGCCCACAGCCAGGCGCGCAGGTCCTGTACCAGCGTGGCGTCTTCGGCCCAGCGCTCGCTCAGGATGTCGCGCACACCGTCCAGCACCGCCTGCACCGTGGTGTAGTCGTCACCCGCCTCGGTTTTTTCGGCTTTGACAAATCCAAGCGCTTCGAGGTTGGGGTCGAGCGCCGGGTTGTCAAACAGCCGGTCGGCCAGCGGCTCCAGCCCGGCTTCCCGCGCCATTTGCCCCTTGGTGCGACGCTTTTGCTTGTAGGGCAGGTAGAGGTCTTCCAGCTCCTGCTTGGTGCTGGCCGCGACCAGAGATGCCATCAGGGCCGGCGTCATCTTGCCCTGCTCTTCAATGCTCTTGATGACTGCTGCCAAGCGGTCTTGCAGCTCGCGCAGGTAACTCAGGCGGGCTTCCAGCTCACGAAGCTGGATATCATCGAGCCCACCAGTGACTTCCTTGCGATAGCGGGCTACAAAGGGCACCGTGGCGCCCCCATCCAGCAGGGCCACGGCAGCCTCGACCTGTTTGTTATGAACCCGGATTTCTTGCGCGATCTGCGCGATGATGTTCTGCATGGCGATGGGTGCCAGCCGCGCTGCGGCGGCCGTGTCGTATCAACGAAGGCCGGGAGTGTGCCACAGCGCCAGGGCCGGTCCACCACCCGCTCAGGCTAAGGCCTACAACAGGTTGCCTGAGGGCGCAAAAACCTGCCAGATGCCCTGAGCCAGCATTGCAACGGCGATGGTTTTTGTGCCGCACAAGGGGCCTGAGGCACTGCGCACTGCGGGCTCAAAGGTCTGGATGGAACCGGGCAACATGCGGGCCAGGGACAAAACTCCCCGCGTTAACACCCAGTTCATGTGCCAATGCCAAAGCACCCTGAGCAGGGCCATCAGCACCCCGAGACTCAGGAAACACACCAACAGCTGCGAGGTGAGTGCCGGCCCCAGCAAAGTGCCCAGGGGGACCATCAGCCGGAGCTCATTGCGCCCTGCCCACCCCAGACTCTGAAGCGGCCACAACACCACGATAGCCATCGCCGCACCCAGCGCACTGGCGCCCACACCGGTCGCGGCAGGTGTGAGCGACCACAGCTGAGCCTGCATGAACAGGCCACCCTCGCCCTCGGCACCCCAGCGGCTCGCTGCGACGCGTAGCAGAACGGCACATGCCAAGGGGAACGCCAGCCAGCTGATCGGCAAAACCCTGCGCTGCTGCTCGCAACGCAAAGCCACGGCGACCCACATCAACACGGCACCCCAGGCCAGCGCCTGCAGCAATTGCGTCCATATATGCAGAGGCATTCGTTTTCCTTGTGCTTGATTGAGTAAGAACCAGGTGCTTATTCTCAAAACTGAGGCGCCTGGGCCGATTGACGGCTGTCAAATGCGAGCAAGACTTGGGGTGGGCTGCCTAAAACAGACCCCGGTGTGTCGCCAGGCTGACGGCCTGAGCTCTCGTACGCACCTTGAGCTTGCGATACACATTGCGCAGATGGGTGTTGACGGTATGACCGCTCAGATCGAGTTGTATGCCCACTTCATGGCTGGTGTAGCCAGACGCCACCATTTTCAGAACCTCCCGCTCGCGCACGGACAAGGTGATTCCTTGGCCAGACATGCGCACAGCGACGGCGCCATGTCCCTGCGACTTTTCCAGTTTGCCGAGCAAGCGACGCGCAAGACCTGGCGAAATCGACGCCCCGCCATTGGCCACTTGCAGCACCGCCTGGGAAAAATCGCCAAACCAGGCGTTCTTGACCAGAAAGCCGGTCGCCCCCAACTCAAAGGCCAACAAGGCGTGCTGCTCGTCCTCTGTGGATGAAATCACCACCGCCTCGGCCAGCGGGCGGGCATGTTTCAGGTGCCGCACCAAGTCAAATCCCATGCCATCGCCCAGGTTCAGATCCACCAG
>JBJOJH010000293.1:0-3145 GCA_046046715.1 Pseudomonadota bacterium
GCGCAGCGTCGGCCCCCATGTTCACGCTCGGGCAGGCGCTTGCCTGGCTGCCGGGTGCCCGTTTGGTGGGCTCTCCCGATGTAGCGGTTCATCGCGTGCACACCGACACCCGCACACTGGCTGCAGGTGATTTGTTTGTGGCCCTCAAGGGCGAGCGTTTCGATGCCAACGATTTTTTGGCCCAGGCGCATGCCGCTGGTGCTGTAGCGGCCCTCAGTCACAGTGTCGAGGCTCTGGCGCAGGCTGGGCTGCCTGGCCTGGTGGTTGCTGACACGCGCTTGGCGCTAGGGCTGCTGGCGCAGGCCTGGCGTGCGCAGTTTTCCTTGCCCCTCATCGCCGTTACCGGCAGCAATGGCAAAACCACGGTCACCCAGATGTTGGCCAGCATCTTGCGCGCTTACCGTGGCGATGCCGCGCTGGCCACGCAGGGCAACCTCAACAACGACATCGGCGTGCCGCTCACGCTCCTGCGCCTGCGCAGCTCCCATCGTATTGCCGTGATCGAGCTGGGCATGAACCACCCCGGCGAGATCGCCTACCTGGCTGCCATGACCCAGCCCACGGTAGCGCTGGTCAATAACGCCCAGCGAGAGCATCTGGAGTTCATGGCCACGGTAGATGCCGTAGCCCGCGAAAACGGCTCGGTCATCGATGCATTGCCGACCACGGGCACCGCTGTTTTTCCGGCGTCTGATGCGTACACCCCGGTGTGGGCTGATCTGGCTGGGGGCCGCGCCGTGTTGACCTTTGCGGAAACTGAACCTTCGGCACATGTCTCCGGTGAGGTCAGCTCGCCGGCTGTCACGGGTCAGGCCCGGTGGATGCAAGGTGCCTGGCAGGTGCAGGCGCAAACCCCGGCCGGGACCATGGCCTATGGTCTTCACATCGCCGGTCGTCACAACGTGCGCAATGCCCTGGCGGCCACAGCCTGCGCCTTGTCCGCGGGTGTGCCATTGGCCGCCATCGCGGCGGGGCTGGAAGGCTTCGAGCCGGTCAAGGGTCGCTCGCGCGCCCTCCAGGTGACTGTGCAGGGGCGCGACATCACGCTGGTAGATGACAGCTACAACGCCAACCCCGACTCAGTGCGTGCCGCCATTGAGGTACTGGCCGAGTTGCCTGGCCCGCGCCTGTTGGTGCTGGGCGACATGGGCGAGGTCGGTAACCAGGGGCCCGAATTTCATGCCGAAGCCGGTGCCTATGCCCGGGCCCGTGGCATTGACGACATGTTTTGCCTGGGCGAGCAATCACGCCAGGCGGCACAGGCATTTGGCGACGCGCGACACTTTGATGACATCGAAGCGCTCAACGCTGCGGTGCGGGCCCGTTTGCCCGAATTGGCCAGCGTACTGGTCAAGGGTTCGCGCTTCATGAAGATGGAGCGCGTGGTGCAAGCCGTGCAAGCCGCTCAAACGATCACCGCGGAGGTTGCCGATGTGCACTGACGCCACTTTCAGGATGCTCTCATGCTGCTGAGTCTTGCCCAATGGCTGCAGAGCCTGTCGCCCGATTTCGGATTTTTCCGGGTCTTCCAGTACCTTACTTTCCGTGCGGTGATGGCGGCGCTCACCGCCTTGTTGATGGGGTTGGTGGCTGGCCCTGCCGTCATCCGGCGCCTGCGTGCGCTCAAGATCGGCCAACCCGTGCGGGGCTACGGCATGGAAACCCACCTGAGCAAGAGCGGCACCCCCACCATGGGCGGCGTGCTTATTCTGTTGTGCATTGCCCTGTCTACCCTGATGTGGGTGGATCTGAGCAACCGCTTTGTCTGGATTGTGCTCATCGTCACACTGGGCTTCGGCGCCATTGGTTGGGTGGATGACTGGCGCAAGGTGGTCCACAAAGACCCCGAGGGCATGCGCTCGCGCGAGAAGTACTTCTGGCAATCGCTCATAGGCCTGCTGGCCGCCCTGTACCTGGTGTTCAGCATTTCCGAAAACTCCAACCTGCGGGTGCTGGAGCTGTTTTACACCTGGGTGCGCTCGGGCTTTGACATGAGCCTGCCGCCTAAGGCCGGCTTGCTGCTGCCTTTCTTCAAGGAGGTGAGCTACCCCCTGGGCGTACTGGGCTTTGTGGTCATGACCTACCTGGTGATCGTGGGCTCGAGCAACGCTGTCAACCTGACAGATGGTCTGGACGGTCTGGCCATCATGCCCGTGGTGATGGTGGGCTCTGCGCTGGGCATCTTTGCCTACATCACCGGCAGCGCGGTGTACTCCAAATACCTGTTTTTCCCGCACATTCCCGGCTCGGGGGAGTTGCTGGTGTTCTGTGCCGCCATGTCGGGTGCGGGTCTGGCCTTTTTGTGGTTCAACACCCATCCGGCGCAGGTGTTCATGGGCGACGTCGGGGCGCTGGCTCTGGGCGGCGCACTGGGCACCATCGCGGTCATCGTGCGCCAGGAAATTGTGCTCGCCATCATGGGCGGCATCTTCGTGGTCGAAGCCCTGTCGGTGATGCTGCAGGTGAGCTATTTCAAATACACCAAGAAGCGCTTTGGCGAGGGCCGGCGCATTCTGAAGATGGCCCCGCTGCACCACCACTTCGAGAAAAGTGGCTGGAAAGAAACCCAGGTGGTGGTGCGCTTCTGGATCATCACCATGCTGCTGTGCCTGGTGGGCCTGTCTACCCTGAAGTTGCGTTGATTCTTCCCATGACCGCGCCGTCCATGCCCATCCTGCTGCCTAGCCTGACAGACCGCCCCGTGCTGGTGCTGGGCCTGGGCGTGTCCGGGCTGGCCATGGTGCGGGCCTGCGCCGCGTCGGGTGCCCGGGTGACGGTGGCGGACACACGCCAGGCTCCGCCGCAGGCCACTTTGCTGGCCGCCGAGCTGCCGGATGTCACGGTACTTTGCGCCGCCTTTGATGCCGATTTGATGGCGCGCGGCCCCTGGGCCGCCGTGTGCCGCAGCCAGGGCATTGCCCCGGAACAAATGGCGGGCCTGCGCGCCGCCGCTGTGGCCACCGGTGTTCCCGTGCTGGGGGAGCTTGATCTGTTTGCCATGGCGCTCCAAGCCCTGCAAGCCAACGAACCTCCCTACCAGCCCAAGGTGCTTGCCATCACCGGCACCAACGGGAAAACCACCACCACCAGCCTGACCGGGCATTTGCTGCGTCGGGCAGATTGGGATGTGGAAGTGGCCGGCAAC
>JBJOJH010000294.1:0-4782 GCA_046046715.1 Pseudomonadota bacterium
CTGCCGCCACGGCCGGGGCGCCCCGGCGGCCATGCGCGGCTGCACGTGCTGGCCACATTGCGCGCCGCCGCGCCGCGCCAGCGCCTGCGCCAGGCAGCGCCTCTTGCTGGCGTAAGCGACACAGCAGCCATGCCTGGGCGCCGCATCGCCATCCGCGCCGAAGATTTCCACATCCAGCGCTACCAGCAGCGCTCATCGAGTTGCCTGATCCTGGCGCTCGACGCTTCGGGCTCGGCCGCTTTGCAACGCCTTGCCGAAGCCAAGGGCGCGGTGGAGTTGCTGCTGCAGCAGTCGTATGCGCGGCGCGACAGCGTTTGCATCGTGGCGTTTCGGGGAGCGCAGGCGCAGTTGCTGCTGCCCGCCACGCGCTCACTGGTGCGGGCCAAACGGGCCATGACTGGCCTGCCCGGCGGTGGCGGCACGCCCCTGGCACTGGCCCTGAAAGTGGCGCACGAACAAGCTGGCCTGCTTCAGCGCCAGGGCGTCACCCCGATCCTGGTGGTGCTGAGCGATGGGCGCGCCAACGTCACACTGCAAGGCCTGGGTGGTCGCGCCCAGGCGCAGGCCGACGCCCAGACCTGGGGCCAACAATGGCGCAGCAGCGGCCATCGCGCTCTATGGATAGACACCAGCATGCAGCCCGATGCGCAGGCCCGCCAACTGGCAGCCACCATGGGCGCGAGCTACCTGCCCATGCCGCAGGTGCAAGCCCAGCGCATGGCCCACGCCATGGACAGACTGCGCAGCGGCCCCGCCTGAACCCTAAGATGTTCGAAAGCTTTTACCCCGGCATGTCCTGGGCGGAACACCAGGCCTCCTGGCCGAATGCGCAGCACAGCCGTTTCATGCAGGCCGGCGGCATCCGCTGGCATGTGCACATCGTGGGGCAGGGCCCATGTTTGCTGCTCTTGCACGGCACCGGCTCCGGCAACTTCAGCTGGCGCGGCCTGCTGCCCGCTTTGTCGCAGCACTTCACCGTGGTCGCGCCCGACTTGCCGGGTCACGCCTTCACCAGCCGGGGACCCGAGGGCGCCTTGTCGCTGCCCGGCATGAGCGAAGGGCTGCGCGCCTTGATGCTGCAGCTCCAATTGACGCCCCAGGTCATCGTCGGCCATTCGGCTGGGGCTGCAGTTGGCGCGCACATGGTGCTCAACTTCGACAGCCTGGGACGCTGCATCCTGATCGGTCTGAACCCGGCCTGGCTTCCGCTGCCCGGCGTGGCCTCCTGGCTGTTTGGCCCTGCGGCCAAGCTCGCCGCGATCAACCCGCTGTCGGCCTGGGCCACTGCCAAAATGGCCGCGAAACCCGGTGCCGTGGCCGAGTGGCTGGGGCGTACGGGCTCGACGCTGGATGCGCAAGGACTGTCGTTGTACACCCGCGTGCTGAGCGACTCAGGCCACGTGCACGGTGTACTGTCGATGATGGCGGCTTGGCGGCTAAAACCCCTGGCGGCGCGCTTGCACCAGATCCGTAATCCGGTGTTCATGCACATCAGCGCACAAGATCAGACCGTGCCCCCCACTCTGGCCGACCAGGCCTGCCGCCTCATGCCGCAGGCCCAAAAATGGCTGCAACCCGGTTTAGGACATCTGGGACACGAAGAAGATCCGGCGGGCACGGTTGAACACATCTTGCGCTGGTGCGACAAAGCCTGACCTCTTGAACGGCCAGTTGTCGGCCAGTTGTCGGCCAGTGATGCACAGGCTAGTCTGACCGGATCAGCCGCTTGATGGCCCCCACGGCCTCTCGTGCGTCGGTGAAGATGCTGTCGGCACCCAACGCTTGCGGAAGGTAGTTTTTCAACAAAAAAACGGGACCGCCCAGCACAACCCTGACTTTCGGGTTGCCCGAGCTTGCCCGCAATTGAGCAATGAGCAAAGGCAATGACGGCACCTGAGCCTCCAGTGCAACAGAAATGCCGATCACGTCGAACCACTCATTGGCCACTGCTCGCACCAGCTCAGACTCGGACGATGAGATTTCAAGCACCACCTCGGCGCCGGCCTTGCGAAAAAATTCAGCAACGATCGTCAGCCCCAGAAAATGCTGGGATCCGGGTGCGCAAGCCAGCATGACCCGCTCCGACGCCCCTTCATGGCGAGGGCCTGCGGGCGACTCGTAGCCCAGTCGGTAAATCGTCTGGTGCATGATCGCCAAACCGCTGGTGACCTGAATGAAGTCGCACAGGTCTTGCTCCCACCAGATACCCAATTGCCGCGCAGAGGGGGTAATGAGTTCAAGAAAAACCCGCTCCTGTGACAAGCCTCTGGCCATCAGCGCATCAACGACGCTGTTGGCCTTCAGGACGTCGCCTTTCAGACAATGCTGTGTGTAAGCTTCAAATTCAGAGGATTCAACCTCAAAGTCCTCCGCTTGCAGGTCTTTGGATACGCTCTTAAAAAACTGCCGAACATTAAGCAGGCGCGGGATGATCTGTTTTTCGATCACCGCCAGCAGGGATTCCTTGCATTCCTCAGGCAGACTGCTGGTTCGCTTGAAACCGTTCGATTGACCTCCCAGGCCATTGAACTCGGACATGTTGGTTCCTTGCAGCAAATGCGTGTCACCTTTGAGAAGGTAAAAACCGGGGCGCCAATTCGCCAGCGACATAGCATGCCGGTCCGCTGCTGAAACTGGTTTATACCTTCTTCAATACGGTGCGGCAACCATGAAAACCCTAGGCCCGATCACCCGCGTCTGGAGGACACGCTGCCCACTACCTACAGATCGGATCCCGCAAGGTCTTCATGGAAGACCGGTAAAAGGCCCGTTCAGCCTGATCGTTTCCAGGTTCAACATCGCCGCCACGCTGACCCAGACCCAATAGGTGATCAGCAGCAAACTGGCCCAACGTGAAAGTCGCCACAGGCCCACCATCAGAGCCACGATGGACAGCCACAGGAACACGACCTCGAACATGGCCCAGTCCGGGCGCTGTAGCTTGAAGTACAGCGCACTCCAGAAGATGTTGAGGAACGCATTGACACCAAACAACCAGGCAACGCGGCGGCGCAATGCAGCTGTGTTGGCCGCCTGCCAGGCCAGCCAGCCGCTGATGGCACAGAGTGTGAAGATGGTGGACCAGATCACGCCAAAGGCGGCGTCAGGTGGCTTCCAGCCAGGTTGCCGTAACGCGAAATACCAAGGGCCCAAATCGGTCAAAGCGGCACCAATGCCTGCCGTGGCATAGCTCAACACAAGCGCGAGGGCAAGTCGAAAAAGGGCTGCCCGATTCATGTACTGCATTGTCGCCAAGGTCTGCCCCTTTGGCGTTGGCGCGGCAAGGCGTGTTGGGCTGAAGGCGTCACGTTCGTGCCAAGCCCAGCAAGTGGGCCATGTCCTTGAAGAAGATGCGCACATGGGCCATCGGGTCCTTGCGAGCCAGCTCCTTGTTCATGTACGACTCGAAGGTCAGACGCTGCACGTCGCGGTCCTCGCAGATCTTGACGAACTTCTCGCGGCGACGGTCGTTCCGGTACCAGAAGTACTGCATCACACCCAGAATCCAGAAAACGCGGCCGTGCTGTTTCATGAAGCTCTTGCGACCTTGTTTCAGGCAGGCGCTGTTGCCGGTTTTGAGGGCCTGGTGGGCCGCTAGTGCGACACGTCGGGCGCAGTCCATGGCGTAGTAAATGCCCTCACCCGAAGACGGCGCCACCACGCCCGCAGCGTCACCCACCACCACCACATCTCGTCCGTTGTCCCATTGAGGCAGCGGCTTGAGCGGGATGGGCGCACCTTCACGGCGCAAGGTGGGGGCGTCCACCAGGCCCGCGATGGCGCGCAGGCGCGCCGTGGCGCTACGCAGGGAATAACCTTTGTCGGCGCTGCCCATGCCCACGCTCATGGTTTTGCCGTGCGGAAAAACCCAGCCGTAAAAGTCAGGTGAGACCTCGCCCTGGTAATACACATCGCAGCGCGCCGCGTCGTAACCGGGCTGGCCCACGGGAGCCTGGATGATCTCGTGGTAAGCGAACACGTATTTGGTTTTGTGCGCATCGGGTATGGCCTGGCGCGCCACTTCGGATCGGGCACCATCGGCGCCAACCACCATGCGTGTAGACACCTTCACTGGCTGGGCATGTTCGGTTGCCGCATGCTCTTTGGGCGTGACCGGGGTGTAGTGCACCCACAGCTGACCGCTGTCGTCGTGTTCCAGCTTGTCAAAAATCGCCTGGCAGCGCACTGCGCCCGAATGAGCGGCGCGTTCGCGCAAATACTCGTCGAATTCGTCGCGGTCCACCATGCCCACGAAGCCATCCTCAATCGGGATATCCACTTTGTTATCAGCGGGCGAGATCATGCGGGCGCATCGCACCTTGGCCACCAACAGGTGATCAGGGATGTCGAAATCCTTGATCAAGCGCGGCGGGATCGCGCCGCCACAGGGCTTGGTGCGGCCCTGGCGATCGAGCAGCAAAACGCGCCAGCCTTGGCGCACCAGGTCGTGCGCGGCGGTGGCACCCGAAGGCCCACCTCCCACCACAACAAAATCGTATTCGGTCTGGTTCATGAGCTTGACCTCCCCCTCAGTAATCCAGGACCCTCAAACCGCGAGCGTGTGCGCTGGGCAGGCCGAGTGCGCAGGCGCGACGCCACCGCCGCCGAGACCGCAAAAAGGAGCGCCTGCATGCCAAACACGGCCGCATAAGCCGTGCGTTGTTCACCCAGCAAGGCGTGGGCCAGATCGCTGGCCGCAGTGCCCAGCAAACCACCCACGCCAAAGGCCGCCGCTAGCGCCGCACACCACAAACCCATGCGTGTGCCTTCGCGGCCAGGGCC
>JBJOJH010000295.1:0-3665 GCA_046046715.1 Pseudomonadota bacterium
TCTGCTTGATCAGAGATTGAGCTGTATCAAACAGTTCCTTGCCGTTGAATCCCTTGCCGGTCATGTCCTTGACCCATGCGTCATCCTGTTCGTCGGTGGCTTTCTTCCACTTTTCCAGTTCGGTCTTGGGGATCACGTGGATGGTTTGGTTCTTGGTTTCCTGGAAGATTTTTTTACTTGGCACGTCAGCATCAGCCTGCGATTTGCCCAGGAAGGCAGACAGTTCGCGGCCCGAGTTCTTGTCGATCACCGCCTTCAGGTCGGGAGGCAGAGAGTCGTACTTGGCCTTGTTCATCGGAACGATGAACACGATGGTGTAAAGCGACTGGTAGCTCCGATCGGTCTCTGCGGTGTGGTTGGTAAGCTCGTGCACCTTCAGGCCGGGAGCCACCTCGTAGGGAATCACGGCACCGTCAATCACGCCTTTGGACAGCGCTTCAGATACGCTGGGCACGGGCATGGACACGGGGGTTGCGCCCATGGTCGCCAGCATGCGGGTGGTTTGCTTGGAAGGAGCGCGGATCTTCAGGCCTTTGAGGTCGGCCATGGAGGTCACAGGCTTGGACTTGGTGTAGATGTTGCCCGGGCCGTGCACGTGCACCGCCAGCAACTTGACGTCCTTGAACTCCTCTTGCATGAACTTTTGCGAATAGTCCCAGGTTGCGCGGCTCACACCATCGGCCTGGTTGGTCGTCATGAAGGGCAGTTCAAACACTTCCAGCTTGGACAGCTTGGCGGTGTAGGCAGCAAGCGTCCATGCCACGTCCACGATACCGTCGCGGGTCTGATCGTAGAGCTGAGGTGGGGTGCCACCCAGTTGCATAGCCGGGAAGATCTGGCATTGCAGGCGGTTGTTGGAGTCTTTGGCGATGGCATCGCACCAGCCCTTCATCATTGTGGTGTGCTGAACGGACTGTGGGCCCAAAAAGTGGTGCACCTTGAGGGTGACTGTTTGTGCCTGGGCGGTGAGCGCCGAGCAGGCCAGACCAGCGGCCAGGGCGGTGAGTTTGAGGTAGCGTTTCATCCAAGGTCTCCAAAGTAGGTTTGATAACCACAAAACATGAACTATCTTACAAGTTCATCCCAAAATAACGATAGGGGTTTACCCTGAATTCGTCAGCATGCAAATCAATGTAGGAACTATGCTGCATGCAGATGGCGAGCCGGCAGCACGGTGCCGCGGCACTCGCCAAAGCCGATACGCGCAGCGCCGGCTTGTTCGCACCAGCCACGCAGGATAACCTCGTCGCCGTCCTGCAAAAAAGTGCGTTGTTCGCCGCCAGGCAGCTGCACCGGCACCTTGCCGCCTTGCGTTAGTTCCAGCAGCGCCCCGGCCTCTGCGGCGGTGGGGCCAGACAGGGTGCCTGTGCCCAGCAGGTCGCCTGCTTGCAGATTGCAGCCGTTAACGGTGTGGTGTGCCACCATTTGAGCCAGGGTCCAGTAGGCATGCTTATAACTGGTGTGGCAGACCCAGTGCGGATCGGCTCCCTGGGCTTGCATGGCCGTGGTGCGCAGGCCAATTTGCAGCTGGATGTCCAAGGCACCCGTGCGCGTGTTGTTCTCGCTGCTCAGATAGGCCAGGTCTTGTTGCGTGTCGGCTTCAGGGCGGCTCAGCGGCTGGCGGTAGGGCTGCAGTGCCTCCATGCTGACCACCCAGGGCGAAATCGTGGTGGCAAAGTTTTTCGACAAGAAAGGGCCCAGAGGCTGGTATTCCCAGGCCTGGATGTCGCGTGCCGACCAGTCGTTGAGCAAGCACAGGCCAAAGACATGGTTTTCAGCCTCGTCCAGGGCAATTGCGCTGCCCAGAGCATTGCCCTGGCCCATGAACACGCCCAGCTCCAGTTCCCAGTCCAGCCGCTTGCTGGCGGCAAACACGGGCTCGGTGGCACCGGCGGGCAACACTTGGCCGCAGGGGCGGGCAAAGGCCTGGCCGGAAACCCCGACGCTGGACGCCCGGCCGTGATAGCCAATAGGCACCCACCGGTAGTTGGGCAGCAGCGGGTTGTCTGGCCGAAACAGCTTGCCCACGTTGGTGGCGTGGTAGATCGAGGTGTAGAAGTCGGTGTAGTCGCCGATGCGGGCTGGCAGACCGTATTCCACCTGGGCTTGCGGCACCAGGGCCTGCTGCGCAGCGGCCTGCGTCGCAGGCGTTGCGCTACTCACCAGCAGTTCGAACAGCCCGTGGCGCAGCGCTTGCCACGCTGCGCTGCCCAGTTGCATGAGTTCGTTGAGCTGTGGGTGGGTGCCGGCCTGCGCCGCCGTTTGCGCCAAGCTCGTGAGCAACCCGGCCTGCGCCAGCGCGGCCAGATCCAGCACTTGGTCGCCAATGGCAACGCCTACGCGCATGGGGTCGTTGCTGCCCAGGCGCCGGAACACGGCGTAGGGCAGGTTCTGGATCGGGAAGTCGGTACCAACGTCGTTGGCCGAGGCAATCCAGCTGCGTGCCGCCGGGTTGTGGGTGTGATTGAGTGAGCTCATGCGCGTGCCCATCAGGCGGAGGTGGCCAGGCTGCCGTCGTGCATCCAGGCGGCGTGTTTGGGCGCGCGCTTGGTCTGACTCCACTCGTTGAGCATGTCCCATTTCACGCTGTCCAGCCGGGCAGACATCTCTGGCGTGCCGCAGTCATAAGCCAGCTCCAGGCGATGGCCGTTGGGGTCGAAGAAATAGATCGACTTGAAGATGGTGTGATCAATGGGGCCGATCACGTCAATGCCAGCGGCCACTAGGCGCTCCTTGGCGGCGACCAGAGTCTCGTGCGAGTCCACCTTCAGGGCCAGGTGCTGCACCCAGGCTGGCGTGGCCTGGTCGCGGTCCATGGCTGGCTGTGTGGGCAGCTCAAAAAACGCCAGCACATTGCCGTTGCCCGCATCCAGAAACACATGCATGTAGGGGTCGGGTGCTTTGGTGGAGGGCACTTCGTTTTCGGCAATGGCCAGCACAAACTTCATGCCCAGGTGTTTTTCGTACCACTCGACGGTTTGTTTGGCGTCTTTGCAGCGGTAGGCAACGTGGTGGATTTTCTGGATCGACATGGTGACTCCTTGAGGCGGCAAGAGGGGATCAGAGGTCGCTCAGCGCGGCTTCGATGTGGCGGGAAAAAACGGTGGGGTCGGCCAGGGCGTTGGCATTGAGCAAGGCTAGCTTGACCAAAAACAGGGTGGCCTTGTCCGGGCCAGCCTGGTCGATGGCGGTGGCTAGGGCGTCATAGACCTGCTCCAGGCCGGGGATGCTTAAAACTGGGTTTTGCATGGCGATTCCTTACAGTGGCAGTGCGGCCTTGAGGGCGGCTTGCAGGCGGGTGGCATCCAGAGTGAGCCAGCGGGCGCAGACGTGTTGGTCGGGGCGTAGCAGGTAGGCCGCGCCACTGGCTTGCACGCCGTAGCGCTGGCGGAAGTGGCCGTTGGCATCGGGCAGCGTGATGTCTGCACCGGCAACCGCCCCCGTGGCGCCAACGGCAATCACGCGCAAGGGCACGCCGCGTGCGCGGGTGGCCTGAACCACTTGCAGCAAGGAGCTGGGGATGGCCTGCGCCTCGGTGAAGTAGAGCAAGTCAAAGCCGCCGCCCAGGTGGTCGAGCAAAAAGTCGTCGGCCGACAGGCGGATGTTCTGGGGCGGTGCACCATGGGCCGGGCCAGCGGTGAACAAGGCGTTGTCGTCACCGCTGC
>JBJOJH010000296.1:0-4776 GCA_046046715.1 Pseudomonadota bacterium
CGGCGGGCCAGCTCCACCGGGTCGGCGGTACCGCCTGCGTGTTCGGCAATCGATTCGATGATGGTGCGGATGTCGCGAATGTGCACGGCTTCGTCCAGCAGCAGCTGCAGCACTTTCTGGAAGACCGCTACCGAGACCATCTTGGGGACCACCTCTTCAATCAGTTTGGGGGCCAGCTTGCTGACGTGTTCGACCAGCTGCTGGGTTTCTGTCCGGCTCAACAACTTCGAGGCCTGGACTTGCATCAAGTGTGACAAATGGGTGGCCATCACAGTCTCGGAATCAACCACGGTAAAACCGGCCATTTGTGCCGCTTCCTTTTGGCGTTCGTCGATCCAGTGTGCGGGCAAACCAAAAGCAGGGTCTGTGGTGGGGGTGCCGATCAGCGGGGTGGCGATGCCGCCGGGGTTGATGGCCAGGAACATGCCGGGGAAGGCCTCGCCCTCGCCCACGATCACGCCACGCAGGGTAATGCGATAGGCACTGGGCTTGAGCTCCAGGTTGTCGCGCACATGCACCGAGGGTGGCAGAAAGCCCACTTCTTGCGCAAACTTACGGCGTACACCACGGATGCGGGTCAGCAGGTCGCCCTGGCGGCTCTTGTCCACCAAGCTGATCAGTCGGTAGCCCAGCTCCAGCCCCAGTTGATCCACGGGCTGCAGGTCGTCCCAGGTGGCCTCGCCATCGGGGTTGACCACAGGCGCTTCCACGACGGGCTCGGTGGGCACGGGGGCATGGGCCAGTACCCAGGCGGCGTAGCCTATGGCCAGTGAAATGCCCAGGAACACGGTGTGCGGCATGCCCGGGATCAAACCCAGGATGCCCATGATGGCCGAGGTGATGCCCAGCACGCGCGGCGAGATGAACATCTGGTTGACGATCTGGCGGCCCAGGTCGTGGTCTTTGCCCACGCGCGACACCACCATGGCGGCAGCCACCGATATCAGCAAGCCCGGAATCTGTGCCACCAGCGCATCGCCCACGGCCAGCAGGATGTAGGTGTCGGCTGCCTGACCGGCGCTCAGGCCATGTTGCAGCACACCGATGGCGAAGCCGCCCAGAATGTTGATCAACAAAATCAGGATGCCGGCCACTGCGTCGCCACGTACAAATTTGGAGGCACCATCCATGGAGCCAAAGAAGTCGGCTTCTTCCGCGACTTCGGCGCGACGGCGCTTGGCCTCCTTTTCGTCGATGGTGCCAGCGTTCAGGTCCGCATCTACCGCCATCTGCTTGCCAGGCATGGCGTCCAACGCAAAGCGGGCAGACACCTCGGCGATGCGCTCGGCGCCTTTGGTCACCACCACGAAGTTGATCACCACCAGGATGGAAAACACGATCAGGCCCACGGCAAAGTTGCCACCGATCAGGAAGTGGCCAAAGGCCTCGATCACGGCACCGGCTGCCCCGGGGCCGGTATGACCTTCGAGCAGCACCACCCGGGTGGAGGCCACGTTGAGCGACAGGCGCATCAGCGTGGTCAGCAGCAAGACAGTCGGGAATGCGGCAAAGTCCAGGGGCTTGAGCATGTAAGCTGCCACCATCATCACCATCAATGCCAACGAGATGTTGAGCGTGAAAAAGACGTCCAGCAGCAATGGCGGCAGGGGTAAAACCATCATGGCCAGGATGGCGACGACCAGCAGCGGCGCTGCGGCACCTTGCACTGCGGCGGCGTTAGTGCCAAACCATTGCTGCAAGCTACGCAATTGGGTGTTCATGGTGTTTCCTCAGTTGCCACGGTGCGTGACAGGGGGTCCAGTTCGGGCGGCACGAAAGGTGTCGGCACTTCCAGCGGCATGGGGCCATCACCACGCAAGGCGGCACGCAAACGGTAAACGTAGGCCAGCACTTGTGCCACGGCGGTGTACAGGCTGGAGGGGATGTCCCGGTCGAGTTCGGCGTGGGCATACAGTGCACGCGCCAGTACCGGGGACTGCAGCACCGGTATCGAGCTGGCTTTGGCCAGTTCGCGAATCTTGAAAGCCAGCACGTCAGCCCCCTTGGAAATGACCTGAGGCGCGGCCATGGTTTTTTCGTCGTACTTGATGGCCACGGCGTAGTGGGTAGGGTTCATTACCACAAAGTCGGCCTTGGGAACGGCGCGTATGCTGTTGCCATTGGCCATCTCACGTTGGCGCTGGCGCATGCGGCCTTTCATCTGTGGGTTGCCGTCAGATTCCTTGTGCTCCTGCTTCATTTCCTGGTGACTCATCTTCAGGTGCGATTTGTGCAGGAAGTTCTGAATGGGCACGTCGATCATGGCGACTCCCGCCACCACCAGCATCAACAGGCCCAGCCCCGCCTTGATCCAGTCTGCCAAATGCACGATGGCAGCGGGCGAGGGCTGCATCATCATGCTCGCCAGCGTGGTCAGGCCCGAACTGAGATATGTCGCACCAATTGCAAACAGCACCGCTGTGATGAAACTCATCTTGGCAATTTCGATGGCTTTATCTTTGGTGAACAGTCGGCCAAAGCCTGACAGTGGATTGACACGACTGAAGTCCGGCATGACAGGTTTGAGGCTCTGCACCCAGCCGCCGCTGGCGATGGCACTTGCTATGGCAGCAAATGACACGATGGCGGCAAAGCCTACGCTTGCCAGCAAGCCGATGCTGACCATGTCTTGCAGACGGTCGAGCATGTTGCCCGGCTGGGCCAGGTTGGCGGCGTTGAAACGCAGTTGCTGGCTGAGGCTGAGTTGGAGTCGTTCAAACCCCATTGGCAGCAATGCAATCAGACCCAGCGCGCCTGCCCCTAAGACCGCCAGATGCGACAGGTCTCGTGAACGGTTGACCTGGCCGTCGTCACGCGCTTTCTGTAGCTTGCGTTCCGAGGCGGGTAGGTTGCGATCTTGACTGCTGGATTCCATGACGATGGGGGAGAATGCTTCCCGCCATTGTCATGAGGCGCTATGAAAACTAAAGCGGGAATAGGAGGCTAAAAAGCCCTCTATTCCCGCTGGATCAGAAGCCCAGGCTGGCCAGCAGGTCGTCGACCTCAGACTGGCCGGTCACCACATCGGTATTGCCTTCGGGGTTGACGACGGGGCCAGACAGCGCGGGCACGTAGGCAGCTGCTGAAGGCGTTGCGACCGCTGAGCTGGGAGGGGCGGTTTGAATCAGCAACTGCACCAGTTGTTCTTCAATGTTGGCAGCCAGGGCCACTACTTTGGCAATCACCTGCCCGGTCAGGTCATGAAAGTCCTGTGCCATCATGATTTCGGTGAGGTGCCCGTCAATTTCCTGAGATGTTTTTTCGACATCGTGCACAAAATTCAGAACATGGCCCTTGGCCACCGCAGCCACCGGGTCTTTCACAATCAAGGCCGCAACGCGCTGGGTTTCAGCTGCCATGTGCGCATGTTGCGCTTTGGCCTGGTCAACCCGATTCAGCACCTTCTCAGCCGCTTCACCCGTGAGGCGAGCGATGTAGTTCAGACGGCTCTTGGCATCAGGCAGCTCTTCGGCTGTCCCTTTGAGCTTGCCGGTGAGGCCCAGTCCATTGAGTGAATCGTGCAATTGCCGGGTCAGCACGCCAATTTTGTGGTGTATCTCGTGGGTTGGAGCAGCGCTGACCTCGCTGTCCGCCGGCTGGCTGGATGGCGTGCTCATGCTTGCAAGCCCAGTTTCTTCAAGATGTTGGCCACCTTGTCTTCCAGGGTCGCTTTGGTGAAAGGCTTGACAATGTAGCCAGCAGCACCTTGTTGGGCTGCCAGAACGATGTCTTCCTTGCGGGCCTCTGCTGTCACCATCAAGACGGGCAGGTGCTTGAGTTTTTCATCTTTCTTGATCTCCACCAGGAGCTCAAACCCGTTCATGTTGGGCATATTGATGTCACTGACCACAAAATCAAACCTGCTGTTACGCAGTTTGTTGAGTGCCACCACACCATCCTCGGCCTCATCGGCCTCGGAGTAGCCGCTTTCCTTGAGCAGGTTGCGCACGATGCGACGCATGGTGGAGAAGTCATCCACAACCAAAAAACGAAGTTCATTTGCCATGGGGGGCCCTTTCAATGGCGCACGGCCGGAATGTGATGTTGGATTGCCAGTTCATGGTTAGCTTGCGTCATGGCTTTGATGCGGTATTCGCGGCTTCAGGAGGCGTCGTTTCAGTCGCTATCACGGGCCGTGCCCCCCCTAGCATGCGTTCCTCAGCCTCACGGGTCATGACGATGATACTGATTCTTCGATTGGTCGGACTCAGAGGGTTTTGTGGATCCAGCAGGTTGCTCGATGCCAGGCCCGTCACCCGGGCCAGCTTGTCGTCGGGCATGCCTGCGGCAGCCAGCTCGCGCCTGGAGGAGTTGGCCCGGTCGGCCGAGAGTTCCCAGTTGCTGTAGCCACGGTCGCCATTGCCAAACGAGGCCCGGTCAGTGTGCCCATCCAGACTGATCTTGTTTTCCACGCCGTTCAGAGCGGCACCAATGGCGCGCAAAATCTCGCGCATATAGGGCTTGACCAGCGCCGAGCCACTGTCGAACATGGGGCGGTTTTGCTCGTCAACGATCTGTATCTGCAGGCCGTCGGGCGTGGTCTCCAGGCGGATTTGCGATTTGTAATCGGCCAGTTGTGGACTGTTGGAGATGATCGAACTGATCTTGTCACTCAAGGCTCGCAATTTTTTGGCGTCCTGTTTGGCGACTTCAGCCTTGACGGCTTCACGCAATTGGTCTGCTGCCATTTTGCGTGCCATTGCATCTTCACCAGAACCACTCGGAGTTTGCCCGGTGCTGCGCGAAAGGTCTTTGCCACCCCCGGTCAATATGCTG
>JBJOJH010000297.1:0-3357 GCA_046046715.1 Pseudomonadota bacterium
AGGTCGCTCGCGCGCCGGTCGGCCAGCCGGACTCTGGTCGCACGCTACTCGGGGCCAAGCCCCGATTCCCGCTTACAACGTCAGGATTGTGCAGCCCGTGGTCTTGCGGGCCTCCAGGTCACGATGCGCCTGTTGCACGTCTTCCAGCCGGTAGCGCTGGTCGATGTGAATCTTGACGTCGCCACGCAGCACCACATCAAACAAATCATCCGCCATGGCTTGCGTGCTTTCGCGGGTGGCAATATGGGTGAACAAAGTTTGGCGGGTGAGGTAGAGCGAGCCCTTGGGGCCCAGGATGCCTGGAGCCACGGGCTGCACTGGGCCGGAGGCATTGCCAAAGCTGGCCATCAAGCCAAAGGGCTGCAGGCAGTCCAGCGACTTGTCCCAGGTGTCCTTGCCCACCGAGTCGTACACCACCTTCACGCCCTTGCCTCCGGTGATCTCTTTGACCCGCGCCGCAAAGTCTTCAGTCGCGTAGTTGATGACGTGGGCTGCGCCATTGGCCTTGGCCAGCGCACATTTGGCGTCGCTGCCTGCGGTGCCGATCAGCTGCAAACCCAGCGCACGCGCCCATTGGCAAGCAATCAAGCCCACGCCGCCGGCCGCAGCATGAAACAAAACAAAGTCGCGAGGATTCAGGCCTTCCACAGGCCGTGTTTTCCGCAGCAGGTACTGCGCGGTGAGGCCCTTCAGCATCATGGCGGCGCCGGTCTCAAATGAAATGCCATCGGGCAGCTTGCACACGCATTTGGCGGGCATCACCCGCACATCACAGTAGCTGCCGGGCGGCTGGCTGGCGTAGGCAGCGCGGTCGCCCACCTGCAGGTGCGTCACGCCCTCGCCCACCGCCTCAATCACGCCGGCAGCTTCCATGCCCAGGCTCAAGGGCATGGCCATGGGGTACACACCGCTACGCTGGTACACATCAATGAAGTTCAGGCCGACGGCATGGTGTTTGATGCGGATCTCGCCTGGGCCGGGCTGGCCCACCTGGACATCCACGAGCTTGAGTTCTTCGGGGCCGCCGTGCTGGTCTATCTTGATGGCGCGGGTCATTTTGTCTCCTGTTGGTCTGGTTTGAATTGGTTGAATGGGATAAATACGGCGAGCAATATGCAAAAGTGCAAGCTGCGTATCGTGCCATGAAAGTGACGTCGCAATGAGGGCACACCTGCATGACCTTGTACCTGGGCTTGTTACAGTCCAGGAACATGACGCAAAAACTCACCCCCGCCAACGCCGCCTTGCTCGTTCTGCCGCCCCTGCTCTGGGCCGGCAATGCGGTGGTGGGGCGCCTGATGAACGGCCTGGTTCCCCCGATTACCTTGAACTTGCTGCGATGGGTACTGGCACTGCTCCTGCTCCTGCCACTGGCGGGTCATTGGCTCAAGCCAGGCAGCGGTCTGTGGGTGCATTGGCGCCGCTTCACCTGGCTGGGCCTACTGGGCGTGGGCTGCTACAACGCCCTGCAGTACCTGGCACTCAAAACGTCCACGCCCATGAATGTCACGCTGGTGGCATCCAGCGTGCCGGTGTGGATGCTCGTGGTGGGTGCGCTGTTCTTTGGGCAAAAAATACGCGGTCAGCAATTGGCTGGGGCGCTGATGTCCATCGTGGGGGTGCTGGTGGTTCTGTCCAGGGGCCAGTGGGCCTTGCTGGCAGAAGTGCGCTTGGTGCCGGGCGACTTGTATGTGCTGCTGGCAGCGCTGGCCTGGGCGTTTTACAGCTGGCTGCTGTCCCAACCCAAAGAGCCCCCCGAACTCAGGCAGGACTGGGCCGGGTTTTTACTGGGGCAAATTGTGTTCGGCCTGCTGTGGTCTACCGCGTTTGCCTCCGCCGAGTGGGCCATGACAGACGCCACCATCACCTGGAGCTGGCCCGTGCTGCTGGCCCTGGTCTACGTGGCTGTGGGCCCGGCGGTGCTGGCCTACCGTTGCTGGGGGCTGGGGGTGCAGCGGGTCGGGCCTGCGGTGGCGGGTTTCTTTTCCAACCTCACCCCGCTGTTTGCAGCACTGATGTCCACGGTGTTTTTAGGCGAACACCCTCACGGTTACCACGCGCTTGCATTTGCGCTGATTGTGGGCGGCATCGTGGTGTCGTCCCGGCGCTAAGTCAATAGGTACCCGGGTAAGCGCCGCCGTCAGCCAAAATATTCTGGCCGTTGATATAGGCGGCGTGCATGCTGCACAAGAAGGCGCAGATGGCACCAAACTCTTCGGGGGTGCCAAATCGGCGTGTGGGCACGGTGCTCCGGCGAGCTTCGGCCAAATCTTCCACGCTCTTGCCACTGCGCTCTGCGTTGAGCTTGAGCATGCCCCGAATGCGGTCAGTGTCAAACACGCCCGGCAACAGGTTGTTGATGGTCACGCCCTTTGCAGCCAGCGGGCTGCGGGCCACGCCGGCCACAAAACCCGTCAGCCCACTGCGTGCGCCGTTGCTTAGGCCCAATGAATTCAAGGGTGCCTTCACGGCGCTGGAAGTGATGTTGACGACGCGGCCAAAGCCACGCTCTGCCATGCCATCGACCGTGGCGCGAATCAACTCTATGGGCGTGAGCATGTTGGCATCCAGGGCATTGATCCAGGCCTCACGGTCCCATTCCCGAAAATCTCCGGGTGGCGGACCGCCCGCGTTGGTCACCACGATGTCAAAGTCCTTGCGCACGGCAAATACGGCTGCACGCCCCTCTGACGTGGTGATGTCGGCCGCCACGGTTTGCACCGCCGGGCCACTGGCATGGGCCTGCCGTGCAATCAAGTCAGCCGCAGCGGCCTCTAACGTGGAGGCAGTGCGTGCCACCATCAGCACGTTCACCCCTTCGGCCACCAAGGCCTGGGCGCAGCCCCAGCCCAAACCCTTGCTGGCACCACACACCAGGGCCCAGCGGCCTTCTATTCCCAAGTCCATGATCAGTCTCCTTATGCCTTGCCTACGCCGGGGCCGGTGGCACCATCAAAACCCAGAGATGCCAGCAAAGGCAAATCAACTTCGGACTCAACACCCAGCGCAATCACCTGGATACCCAGGTTATGCGCCATGTTGCACAGACCGCGCAAGAACTCCTGGTTGCCCTCGTTTTGCGAGATGCCGCGCACATAGCTGGGGTGCACTTTGATGTAGTCCAGGCCCAAATCAGCCAGCTTTTCAGTCTCTGCAAAACGCTGACCAAAGTATTCAATACCCACCCTGCAACCCTGTTGCTTGAGCGCAGCAGCCAGCGCCCTGAACGCATCAAACTGCCGGAACACACCGTACTCGGGCACCTCAAACAGCAGGCGGGGGCACAGCTCGGGGTGTGCCCGCAGCAACTGCATGAGCTCATTGCGGAAGTTGAAATCCCCCAGCACCTCTGCGGAC
>JBJOJH010000298.1:0-2765 GCA_046046715.1 Pseudomonadota bacterium
TCACTAAATTGGTTGCAAAGACACCTGTCTTTTATTTTGAAAACCACATCGAAGGAAACACCATGACATTACGAACTGCTTTATTTACTGGCATCACCGCCTGTGCATTGCTTCTCACCACTGGCTGCGCGGTCACGCGCGATCAAGAGACAGTGGGCTCTTATATCGACGACAGCGTCATCACCAGCACGGTCAAGAGCCGTTTCTTTGATGACAAGAGCGTGGATGGTTCTGCGGTGAGTGTTGAAACGATGAATGGCACCGTGATGCTGTCCGGCTTTGCCAAAAATGCGACCGAAAAGAAAACCGCTGAAAACATCGCTTGGAAGGTCAAGGGGGTGAAAGCGGTGAAGAACGAACTGTTAGTTCGCTGATCTCACACCAATAGGCTTTAAAAATGCCCCGATGCTTTGACAGCATCGGGGTTTTTTTATTTCTTCAGTTCGTGTCCTAGCAAGCCACCTACGGCTGCGCCGCCCAAAGTTCCTGCGGTGCTACCGCCAGTCAAGATGGAGCCGCCGATCGCGCCGGCACCTGCGCCAATGGCGGTTGATTTTTCTTGATCTGACATGCCGGCGCAGGCGCTCAGCACGCCCACACACACCACACACATGACTGCTTGAGAAGTTTTTGAAAAAGTAAACATAGGGAATCGCTTTCTTGAAGTTGGGAGGCGTGTTCGCGTTGCGAACAATGCGAAGGTAGGCGTCGACTGAGATGCGGTCTGTGCGCTCAGGCACTTTGTGCGATATCAGACAGACACCTCAGGAGGGGCGTCTTAATCTGAGGCTTCGATGGATTAACCCAACAGAAAGAAGCCCCACCATGACCGACCGTAAATCAGTGAATGACAAAGTAGAAGCCTTGAGCGCAGGCCTTGTCGACACCGTCCAAGACTTGATCCGCGAAGCCAAGCCCTTGCTTCACCAAGCCACCGACCGCATGAGCGATCAAGTGAGTGAGTTGACGCAACAAAGCCGAGAGGCCGTCTGCAGAGGCAAGCATGTGCTCGAGAGCAGAGGCCATGATGTGATGGATCACACCTCACAAGCCATTCGCAGCGAGCCCTTCAAAGCCATGTTGGTGGCCGCTGGTATAGGTGCTGCCACGGTGGCATTGATCAGCATCCTGTCGCGCCGCCATTCACAACACCCTTGATGCTCAAGGTGTTGTTCAAACTCATCGTCATGCAGCCGCACTTGCTGCTGACCCATGCCCAAAACTACGGCAGCCTGCTGGTGGAGGGCTGGCAGCAGGCCGTGGCCAGCTGGAAGTCACGCTTGTTGCTTTACTTGCTGAGCGTCATCAGTGGTGTGCTGGGTCTCGCCTGTGGGGCGGGTGCTTTGATGTTGTGGGCGGCCTTGCCCGTTCTCAATTCAGACAACGCTTGGGTACTGGTGGCGTTGCCCGTGACGCTGTTGCTGCTCAGTGCCTTGCTGTATCAGGCGGCGCAACGTTGCCAATGGGTCGCAGCGTTTGATGAGGTGCAGTCCCAGCTCGAATTGGACATGCTGGCTATTGGCCAAGCGCAACCCCGATGACATCACCACGCCAACCTGTGGATGAACTGACCGCCAAGCAGCGCTTGGCGCTGTCAAGGCAAGCGCTGGCGCTAGCAGTTGCTGAGCCCTTGTGGGCAGACCTGTTGCGTGTGGCGATTCGGCGCTGCTTGAAGCAGCCCGATTTAAAACGCGATCAGATCCGGTAGCAGTCGGTCGTACTCTTTTTTGACGACGGCATAGCACTCGCAGCTGCGTTGCTCGAGGCCAGCGCGGTCGAGCACGTTAATTTTGCCGCGCGTGTAGCTGATCAACCCTGCGCGTTGCAGTCGCCCTGCCGCTTCGGTGACCCCTTCGCGGCGAACGCCAAGCATGTTGGCGATCAGTTCCTGCGTCATCACCAAGTGGGTGCCGTGCAACCTGTCCAAACTCAGCAGCAACCAACGGCAGAGTTGTTCGTCTAAGGAGTGGTGGCGGTTGCAGGCGGCAGTTTGCGTCATTTGGGTGATGAGTGCTTGCGTGTAGCGCAGCAACAAGTGCATGACGGCAGGGGAAATGCTGAACTCTGTTTTCAAAACATGGGCGCTGAGCCTGACAGATTTGCCCGCACTTTGCACCACGGCACGGCTGGGGGTAGTTTCACCCCCCATGAACAAGGACACCCCGACGATGCCCTCGTTGCCCACCACCGCGATTTCAGCAGAGTCACCATCCTCCAGCACGGTCAGCAGCGAAACGATCGCGTCAATCGGAAAGTAGACATAGCTCATCTTGCCGCCCGACTCGTACAGAACTTGCCCGAGTCTTAAGTCGACCAGCTCCAATTGCGATTGCCAGCGCTGCCACTCCGTGGTTGGCAAGGCCGCTAAAAGGTGGTTGCTGGACTTGTCGACTGCGCGGTGCATAGTTACTCCTGTGAAGAAGTAAATGTAGACGCATTAACTGGCACCCTTATGTTTGCCAACGTACATAAAGATAAACAAATCAGAATGGCGATAGTTGCGGTTCAGTCGCGGGTTACTTGCGCTCCAATTCCATGCCCTCTTCCTCGTTGGGTAATGGCGAAGGGTTAGATTGCCCTGTACTTTCATCTGCTGGCAAGGCGAGCTCGTCCTGTGCCTCGCCCAGATCGGCCGCCATGGCCAGAGAAATAGCCAAAAGATTGGCGGCACTGCGGCGGAGTAAATCAGTCATCAAAGACGACCGGTGAACATCAACAGCAAAATAATCAACAGCACCAACCCCAAGCCGCTGCTGGGGTAGTAG
>JBJOJH010000299.1:0-3684 GCA_046046715.1 Pseudomonadota bacterium
TCTGAATGGCGCGTCACGCGAAACTGCGAGAACTGGCCCACCTCCCGACCCACAAACAACTCGGACAGGTGCGCTCGAATCACACTGGACAGGGACACAAACATGCGTTTGTTTCCTGCCACCTTGGCAGGCATGGCGATGATGCGAGGCAACACTCGGGGCACTTTCACGATCGCAATGTCGTTTTCCCGCCCGAAAGCGTCTCGGCCGCCCAGCCGAACAATGAAGTTCAGGGACTTGTTGGCCACCTGCGGAAACGGATGTGAGGGATCCAGCCCCACAGGGATCAGGAGGGGACGAACTTCGCGTTCGAAATATTGACGTACCCAGGCTCGCTGGGCGCCATTGCGTTCGCCGTGGGAAATGATCTTGACGTCGTGATTTTCAAACGCAGGCAAAAGGCCTTCGTTGTAAAGCGTGTACTGCCGCGCCACCAGCACATGGGCCGCCTGTGCTAGACGCTCAAAGGATTCAACGGAAAACGTCCCCTTGTGATCCCGGTTGCGATTGGCTTCCAGGTGGGGGGCAACCCGGACCTCAAAAAATTCATCGAGGTTGGACGAAACAATGCAGAGGTAGCGCAAACGCTCCAGCAAGGGCACGTCTGGGCGTACGGCCCAATCCAGGACCCGCTCATTGAACGCCAGGATGCTGTGATCCCGATCCAGCAAAGCCACGCTCATCTTCGGTGATTCTGACGAGTGCTTGCGACGGGAGGTAACCATAGTGAACTTGTCCATTTGTGACGCGTGAGTGACAGATTGTGGAAATGATTTATGTCACTTCCGTGACACTCCCCTACCTCATCTCAAGACTCAGCTCACCGGCAGGTCTCACTTACCAAAAAAGTGCTTTCTGTAGCGCGCAGGCAGATCATGAATGCGCATCATCATGGGCAAGTCAGCGGTGTTGAAATCGGGGTCCCAGGCCGGAGCCCCCAACACGCGGGCGCCCAGACGCAAATAGCCCTTGATCAAGGCAGGTGGCTCCACTTGCAAGCTGCTGTCCAGCTCATCGATGGGCAGGGGCAGACGCGGACGCACATGGAACTCCACGCCGGCCAAATGAGTCTGTTTGACTTGCTGCCAGATGCTGGCTGCCACATCGCCGGAGATCACACCGTTGTGCAGCATGGGAATGCTGGCGCAGCCAATCATGGTGTCGAGCTGATTGCGCACCATGAATTCGGCAAGCGCGCCCCACAGGGCCATGATGACGCCGCCGTGGCGATAGTCGGCGTGCACACAACTGCGCCCCAACTCCACCATCGTCGGGCGCAAGGCGCGCAGGCGAACCAGATCAAATTCGGTGTCGCTATAAGTGCTGCCCACACGGCGGGCCTGTGCAGGTGGCAGCACACGGTAAGTGCCGACCACCTCACGCGTCTCCTGGTCGCGGACCAAAAGGTGCTCACAGTAATCGTCAAACAGATCCACGTCGTGACCCGGCACGCTGGTGTCCAGGCGCGCGCCCATTTCAGTGGCAAAAACATTGAATCTCAATCGTTGGGCAGCCCGAACTTCATCGTAGTGCCTCGCCCACGAGACTTCGATGCCACCCGACAAACCCGCTTGACGTTCAGCTGAGCCCGATGAACCCAAGCGATGAAGTGCCCCCCTGGGCAACGCGATGGAAGAAACGGGAAAGGTGGGATTGGGTAGTTCTCTCATGATTTGCTCCTTTGACGACGTTTTCCGGACTCGCAGACCAGGCCTTCCAGCCAAGGCCGTGAACCGGCCTTGAAGCGCAAGCCACCCGGACTGCCGGCCATGGACAGCGCAGTGCAGCGCAAGATGCGCATGCGTTGGGCGGCCACATCCACACTCGGCTTGCCGGTACCTAGCGCGCCTGCAGTCTGGGGACCTGCCCCATGCCCATGGATCAACTGAATTTCGATATTGCTCATTTGCCTCTCCATTTGTTTTTAATGGAATGAATTTTGGGGATGGCTGATGACAGAGACATGTCCTTCGCGTGTCACTTCCATGACAGCGCATGACGACTTTTGTCATCAAACTGCCACACGCGCCCTCTAAGCTGGCAGCCAGCACATACAGGAGGGACAGATGAGCGCAAGTGACGATGAATTGATGCGACGCATCCACCGGGATTTGGTGGACAGTTATGACGAAGAGCTGGAACTCGAGCTTGAAGACCGCACCCTGGCGCAACTGACCGGTGATGAATCACCCGATTACACCCAGCAGGACCGACTCGCGCGCCAGAACTACTTCAGGGAACTATTCCAACTTCAGGGAGAGCTGGTAAAGCTACAAGACTGGGTGGTCGCCAGCGGGCAGAAAGTGGTGATCATTTTTGAGGGGCGAGATGCCGCCGGCAAGGGCGGTGTGATCAAGCGGATCACGCAGCGTCTCAACCCACGCGTGTGCCGGGTGGCCGCGCTGCCTGCGCCCAACGACCGGGAGCGGACACAGTGGTACTTTCAGCGCTATGTCTCGCACCTGCCGGCTGCCGGCGAAATGGTGCTGTTTGATCGATCCTGGTACAACCGTGCGGGTGTGGAACGGGTCATGGGCTTTTGCAGCGATGACCAATACGAGGAATTTTTCAGAACAGTGCCCGAGTTCGAAAAAATGCTGGCGCGCTCGGGTATCAAGCTCATCAAATACTGGTTTTCAATCTCGGACGACGAGCAGAATCTGCGCTTTTTGGGCCGCATACACGATCCACTCAAACAGTGGAAGCTGAGCCCCATGGACCTTGAATCACGCCGTCGCTGGGAAGACTACACCAAGGCCAAGGAAATCATGCTGGATCGCACCCACATCCCAGAGGCACCGTGGTGGGTGGTGCCGGCCGACGACAAGAAGAAGGCGCGCCTAAATTGCATACACCACCTGTTGCAGCAATTGCCCTACCAGGAGGTTCCGCATGCCAGCATCTCCTTGCCCGAGCGGGTTCGGCACGACGACTACGTGCGCCAACCCGTGCCCAACGAAATATTGGTGCCGCTGGTTTACTGAAGCCACTTCTGCATGAACTGGGCGTGGCCCATGGCAGGGTCGAGCTGATAGGCCTCAAAGCCCAGTCGCTGATACAGCTTGGTGGCGGGCGCGTTGCCCGAGAGCACCTCCAGGGTGAGCTTGCAAGCACCCCGGTCGCGAGCCAGTTGCTCGACCAGCGCCAGCATGTGCTCGCCTACACCCTGGCCACGGTAGGCCGATAGAACAGCGACATCATGCACATTTACCAGGGGGCGGCAGGCAAAGGTCGAAAAACCCTCGATGCAGTTGATCAGACCCACGGCCTTATCTCCCTTGAAAGCCAACACACTGAAGGCTTGCGGCCGTGCAGCCAAAGCCGCGACCAAATGGGTTTTGGCAAACTCGCTCAGCGGTTCACCGCCCCCGGCGGGATCGCTGGCATAGCTGTCCAACAGGTCAACCAGGGCGCGTGCGTGGGTGGGGTCGTGGTAATCGGCCAGCACCACGGTCAATGCCGACTGCTTTGGAGCGGGGGGATTGCATGGGGCAGAAGTTTGCATCGGGGGTGACTGCCGATGATTCAGATTGACAGGGTGTTGGCAATGCGTTGGGCACACGCCCTCGCCTGCTCGGCGTCGCGGGCCTCCACCATCACGCGCACCAGCGGTTCAGTACCACTGGCACGTATCAGGACCCGACCGGTATCGCCTAGGTCGGCCTCGACGGCACGGGTTTCCTC
>JBJOJH010000300.1:0-2528 GCA_046046715.1 Pseudomonadota bacterium
CCGTAACCAGACATGCACCAGTCGTGCAACACCTGACCATCGGAGCAGCTCAGGGGCCCACCGGGCTTGAGGTGTATCAGCTCGGGGCCAGCTGCGCCTGGCACCGAAAACGCCCAGCCCCGGGTTTGCGATGCATCGCTGGACAAGGTCAGGCAGTCAAAACGCACCAGGTCGTTGGGGTGTGCGGGCTTGCCATGGCGCGCCAGATACGCCGGCGTGGCCACGCACAGGCGGCGGTTGTCGGCCAGGCGTACGCTGATGAGAGCCGAGTCGGGCATATCGCCCACACGCACCGCACAGTCAAAGGATTCGGCAGCCAGATCGACGACACGGTCGCTCAGGTTCAAGGAGATGGTGACATCGGCATGCTGTTCCCGAAAACGGGGCACCAGGGGTGCTACATGGCGACGCCCGAAGCCCGCCGGTGCGGTGATGCGCAAATGACCGCTGGCCTTGACACCACCAGCACTCACGCTGGCTTCGGCATTGGCCAGGTCGGACAGCAGGCGCTGGCAGTCTTCCAGAAAAGCGCTGCCTTCAAAGGTGAGCGTGATGCGCCGTGTGGTGCGCACCAGCAGCTTGACGCCCAGGGACTCTTCCAGCGCATCAAGCCTGCGCCCCATGATGGCGGGGGCCACGCCCTCGGCAACGGCTGCTGCCGTCAGGCTGCCCCGCACCGCAACGGAGACAAATGATTCAATGGCTTTGAGCTTGTCCATGGAGGGTGATGATAGGCCTCACCTCCCCGGCAAGTAACCGTGGTCAGTATTGCAGCTGGGCCACGGCGCGCAGATCTTCGGCCGTGGTTGTGGGCAAGCCGAAAAACTCCAGGTAAGCCGGGATTTGCTCAAACAGCATGTCGGTGCCAATCTGCACCTGGCAGCCACGGGCCTGGGCTGCGGCCAGAAAGGCTGTCATTTCCGACTTCATGACCACCTCGCCCACAAAGGTGCCGGGGGCAATGCGATCCATGTCCATGGGCAGGGGGTCGCCCACATTCATGCCCAGCGGCGTGGCATTGACCACAATATCAAAACCCGCCGGGTCGTTGGAGCCGACACCCACCTCCAGGTCGGGGTAGTGCTGACTCAGGCGCTGGCTCAGGCCGGCTGCGGCTTCTGCGTTCACATCAAACACGCCCAGCATGGCCACACCAGCCTTGGCCAGCGAAGCGGCAATGGCACAGCCCACGCCGCCGCTGCCCACCACCAGGGCGCGCTTGCCACGCAGCTCAAAACCCTTGCGCAACACGCCACGCACAAAGCCTTCGCCGTCGAACATGTCGCCGACCAGACGGCCACTCTCGTCACGCTTGACGGCATTACAGGCACCAGCAATGCGCACGGTGGACGTGGCAACGTCCAGCAAATCGACCGTGGTGACCTTGTGCGGCATGGTGATCAGGGCGCCGCGAATGTTTTGCAGCTTGAAGATGTTGCGCAAAAAATCCGGGTAATCGGGGGCCTGGCATCCCATGGGCACCACCACCGCGTTGATGCCCGCCTTGTCGAAGTAGGGGTTGTAGATCATCGGCGCCTTGAAAGAATGCGTGGGAAAGCCGATGTGGGCGATGAGTTCGGTGTGGCCGGTGATCATGCAAGTACAGGTCTGAAGGAAAGAATTAATTCGGCTGGCCCAGACGCCACTGCGCCATGGCCGCCAGCCGGAACGGGGCATTGGCCGCGCCGTAGCCGTCGTAGCCACCGCGCCGCTCCACCAACTCAAAGTGAAAGCGGTCATCGAAGGGCGTGAGGTAGAGCTGAAGGAACTCGCCGCCCTGGGCGTCGCGGTCGTAAAAAATACCCAGCTCGCGCATGTCGGCCAGCAAGGTGGCATCCAGATCAAAACGGGCGGCCAGATCGTCGTAGTAGTTGTCGGGCACATGCAGCAGCGGAGCGCCGGCGGCTTGCAAGGCCCGCGCGCTAGCCACCAGATTGCCCATGGCCAGGGCGATTTGCTGCACGCCCCCACCGCGAAAGTGCGACACGGCACGCGATGCCGAGGTGTTCTCGCGTTCAGACACGGTGATGGACACACGCACCGCATGGTCGGCAGACTCGATCTCGCGGCTGCGGATGACGCCGTAGGGGTCGTGCATCACCACGCTGCGTTCGGGCTGCAGGCCCAGCACGGCCCGATGAAACAAGACCCAGGGCTCGACCTGTCCCCCGGGCACCACTTGCACCAGGTGGTCAAAGCGGGCCCCCGCGCCGTGCCCTGTGGCGCTCAGTGCGGCCTCGTCCATCACGAAGTCGGCCTCAAAGGGATGACGACCGTTCACAGGCGCCTCGCAGAAGTACAGCAGGCTGCCGTCGGGCGTGCGCACCGCCGGAATTGCCAGCTCGTGCAGCCCCAGACGACCGGACACGCGTGGGCATTGCAAGGCTTCCGCGCGGGCCAGAGCCCCGGCGGTATCGGCAGTGGACAGCGCCAGCGCGCAGGCCGAGGTGCCGTGCAACTCGAAATGCGCGCGCGCCGCCGAGTCTTCCTCCAGGTTGATGACGATGCGAGCCTCTCCCATGCCAAAC
>JBJOJH010000301.1:0-2706 GCA_046046715.1 Pseudomonadota bacterium
ACGTGGGTGTGCCCGTGGTGTTATTCGACTTGGCCAGCGCCGCCGACAAGGGGCCCAAAAGTGCCATTGCCCTGCGTGCCATCGAGAACCTGAAAAAGCTCAAGCCCTCGCCCCTGGGCGTGGTCGACGATGCCGTGCTGATCCAGCCTTGCAATTACGAAGAGCACCTGGATGTGTTGCGGGGCTGCGATCTCATCATCGAGGCCATTGCCGAGCGCATGGACTGGAAGCTGGACCTCTACGCCAGGATTGCGCCCTACATTGGCCCTGAGACCATCGTGGCCTCCAACACATCGGGCCTGTCCATCACCCAACTGAGCGAAGCACTTCCTACTGAAATCAAGCTGCGCTTTTGCGGCATCCACTTTTTCAATCCGCCGCGCTACATGTACCTGGTGGAGTTGATTCCCACGCCCAGCACCCAGCCCCGGGTGCTCGATGAACTGGAGGCTTTCGTCACCAGCAGCCTGGGCAAGGGCGTGGTGCGCGCCAAGGACACTCCCAACTTCATCGCCAACCGCGTGGGCATTGCCGGCATGCTGGCCACCATGAAGGAGGTGGAGAACTACGGGCTGAGCTTCGACGTGGTGGACGACCTTACCGGCAAAAAGCTGGGCCGGGCCAGTTCGGGTACCTTTCGCACCGCCGACGTGGTGGGGCTGGACACCATGGCGCATGTCATCAAGACCTTGCAAGACACCCTGAGCCTGGATACCGATCCCTTCTATGCACAGTTTGGCACGCCCGAGGTGCTCAAGAGTCTGATCGACATGGGTCATCTGGGTCAAAAAACCAAAGCCGGGTTCTTCAAGAAGCTGGGGCGCGACATCCTGCGCTTTGATGCCAGCAGCAAAACCTATGTGAGCGGGGGCGAGAAGGCCGACGAGGTCTATGCCCGCATGCTCAAGAAGCCAGCCGCCGAGCGGCTGACACTCTTGCGTAACAGCGAAGGGGCTTCGGGCCGCTTTGTGTGGGCGGTGCTGCGCAACAGCTTTCATTACGCCGCTGTCCATTTGGCCCATATTGCCGACACGGCGCGTGATGTGGACTTTGCCATGCGCTGGGGCTTTGGCATGAAGCAGGGTCCGTTTGAGCTGTGGCAGGAGGCTGGCTGGCTCACCGTGGCCCGTATGGTGCAGGAAGACATCGACGCCGGACATGCCCTGTGCCGCGAGCCCTTGCCTGACTGGGTGTTCAAAGGCCCGGTAGCGGAGGCAGGTGGCGTGCACACGGCGCAGGGTTCCTGGAATCCCAGCACGGGCCGCTTTGAGGCACGTCGTACCCTGCCGGTACACGCACGTCAGCATTTTCCGGAATCGGTGCTGGGCTCGGGTGCGCCCCTTTTTGAGACGGCGGGCACCACCGTGTTTGAAGATGCGGCCATACGCCTGTGGACGCTGGCCGGCGATGTGCTGATTGCCAGCATCAAGACCAAGATGCATGTCATCAGTCCCGAGGTGGTGCAGGGCTTGACCCGGGGCATCGCACTGGCAGAGCAGAGTTACCAGGGCCTGGTGATCTGGTCGGGCGACGAGCCGTTTTGCGCGGGGGCCGATCTTCAGGGCCTGCTGCCCGCCTTCATGGCGCAGGGTGTGGCCGCCATTGACGGTGCGGAAAAAGCCCTGCAAGAAGCCTTGCTGCGGCTGCGCTATGCCAGCGTGCCCGTGGTGTCGGCCATCCGCGGCATGGCTTTGGGCGGGGGCTGCGAGCTGTCGGTCTATTCCAGCCGCCGTGTGGCCGCCATGGAAAGCTACATCGGCCTGGTGGAAGTCGGTGTGGGCCTGATCCCGGGCGCCGGCGGACTGACCTACATCGCCCGCCGTGCGGCCGAGAACGCCTCCACCAGTACGGGCAAGGACCTGCTGCCATTTTTGACAGCAGGCTTTACCGCCGCCGCCATGGCCAAAGTCAGCACCAGCGCGCTGGAGGCCCGCACGCTGGGCTATTTGCTGCCGTCTGATGTGATCGTCCCCAACAAGGATGAGTTGCTGTTTGTGGCCATCAGCCAGGCGCGCAGCCTGTTCGAAGCGGGCTGCCGGCCCCCGCATGAGCGCGCGTTTGCCGTGGCGGGCCGCAGTGCCAAGGCCACTTTGCAGGGGCAACTGGTGAACATGCGCGATGGAGGTTTCATCAGCCAGCACGATTTCGACATTGCATGCCGCATAGCCCATGTGGTGTGCGGTGGCGATGTGGACGAGGGCAGCCTGGTGACCGAGCGCTATCTGATGGCCCTGGAGCGCCAGGCCTTCTGCGCCCTGATCGTGCACCCCAAAAGCCAGGAACGCATCATGGGCATGCTCTCAACCGGCAAGCCCCTTCGCAATTGATCTAGCTACTGCGGAACCAGCATGCGTCGTTGCAGCCCATAGGAGAACGAGATGAAACAAGTTCAGGACGCTTACATTGTTGCCGCGACGCGCACGCCCATTGGACGCTCGCACCGGGGGTTTTTTCGGCACACGCGGCCCGACGAATTGCTGGTGCGTGCCTTGCAGGGGGCGCTGGCGCAGGTGCCCTCGCTGGACCGGCAAGCCATTGAAGACATTGTGTGCGGCTGCGCCATCCCCGAGGCGCAGCAGGGGCTGAACATTGCCCGCATCGGTGCCGTGTTGGCCGGTTTGCCCACCAGCGTAGGCGGCGTCACCGTCAACCGCTTTTGTGCCTCTGGTCTGAGCGCTATTCAGATGGCGGCGGATCGCATTCGGG
>JBJOJH010000302.1:0-2848 GCA_046046715.1 Pseudomonadota bacterium
TGCCCACGGCCACCACCCGACCGCCGCGCGCCTGGCATTCGGCAATGGCCTGCTGGGTGGCTGCCGGTACATTGAACCATTCGCTGTGCATCTGGTGCTCGGCCAGGTTTTCGGCTTTGACGGGCTGGAAAGTGCCGGCTCCCACATGCAAGGTGACGTGGGCCCGCTGAACGCCCATGGCATCGATCTCGGCCAGCAGTGCCTCGTCAAAGTGCAGGGCGGCGGTGGGGGCCGCCACAGCGCCCGGATGCTTGGCAAACACGGTCTGATAGCGCGTCTGGTCTGCCTCCGAATCCGCATGGGTAATGTAGGGCGGCAGCGGCACATGGCCGTGGCGCTCCATCAGTGTGTAAGGGTCGTCGCCCGCGTCGTTGCTGAGCACGAAGCGAAACAGGGCGCCGTCCGCGTCGGGCCAGCGCCCCAGCAAGGTGGCGCTCAGGCCGGCGTCTCGGCCAGGTGCTGCGCTCAGTTGGAGGGTGGTGCCGACTTCGGGTTTCTTGCTCACGCGCATGTGGGCCGCCACTTGATTGCCCGTCAGCACCCGCTCGATCAGCAGCTCGACTTTGCCGCCGGTCGGCTTTTCACCAAACAGACGTGCCTTGATCACTTTGGTGTCGTTGAAGACCAGCAGGTCGCCACGCCTCAGCAGGCCCGGCAGTTCCCGAAAGATGCGATCCACCGGCTGCGCGCCGGTCCCGTCCAGCAGGCGTGAGCCGCTGCGCTCGGCCGCCGGATGCTGGGCAATCAGCTCGGGGGGAAGGGAAAAATCGAAATCACTGAGGGTGTAGGTGCGTGCAGAGCCGGTGCCGGAATGGGTCATGATGCTTGAGGGGCGGACGGGCCCCGTGCCAAGTTGAGGGAACGATCGATTGTCGCAGGCCGGGCTTCGGCACAATCTGCCCATGCCCTCCGATCCGTCCCCGGTCAAACCCCTGTCAGCGCCGCAAAAAGCCCTGATCAAGCTGGGCCTGCGCAGGGACATCGACCTGGCCTTGCACCTGCCACTGCGCTACGAAGATGAAACCCAGATCATCCGGCTGGCGGATGCCCGGGAGGGCAGTGTGGTGCAAATTGAGGGCACCGTGACCCACAACGAGGTCAGCTTGCACGGACGGCGGCAGCTGCTGGTGACGGTGAATGATGGCTCAGACACCTGCACCTTGAGGTTCTTTTCGTTTTATCCCTCCCAGCAAAAGGCCTTGGCGGTAGGCGAGCGGGTGCGGGTGCGAGGGGAGATCAAAGGCGGGTTTATGGGCTGGTCCATGATGCATCCCGCTTTTCGGCCGGCCGGTGGCGAGCTTCCCACGGCCTTGACGCCGGTTTACCCGGCCAGTGCAGGGCTGGCACAAGCCTATCTGCGTCGGGCAGTGCTGGGTGGCGTGGCGCGAGCGGATTTGACGGACACTTTGCCAGCGGCGCTGGGCGATATGCCGAGCTCGACGGTCTGGAGCTTGCGTGAGGCCTTGCGCTTTCTGCATCATCCGGCGCCGGACGTTTCTATTGCGGCCTTGGAGGACCGAAGCCACCCGGCCTGGCAGCGCTTGAAGCGTGAGGAGTTGCTGGCCCAGCAACTGTCGCAATTGCAGTCGCGGCGGGAGCGCGATCGTCTTCGTGCGCCAGCGCTGCGACCCATGGCGTCGGGCCTGCATGATCGACTTTTACAGGTGCTGCCATTTGCCTTGACGCCAGCACAGCAACGAGTGGGGGAGGAAATCGCCCGGGATCTGGCTGAGCCGGTGCCTATGCACCGCCTCCTGCAGGGCGACGTGGGTGCGGGCAAAACGGTGGTGGCGGCGCTGGCGGCTGCCATCTGTATGGACGCCGGTTGGCAGTGCGCCTTGATGGCGCCCACGGAAATACTGGCGGAGCAGCATTTCAGGAAGCTCATCGTCTGGTTGGAACCTTTGGGCATCAAAACAGCCTGGCTGACGGGGAGCCAGAAAACCAAGGAACGGCGCGAGATGCTGGCCCTGATCGCCAGTGGCGAGGCTGCCCTGGTGATTGGTACCCATGCCGTGATTCAGGACAAGGTGCAGTTCAAGAACCTGGCCCTGGCCATCATCGATGAGCAACATCGTTTTGGCGTGGCTCAGCGGCTGGCGCTGCGCAGCAAGATGCAGTCACCACAGGGCGAGGCCAGCGAAGCCATGGAGCCCCATTTGCTGATGATGACGGCCACCCCCATACCGCGCACACTGGCCATGAGCTATTACGCCGACCTGGAGGTGTCCACCATCGACGAGTTGCCGCCCGGACGCACGCCCATCGTGACGAAGGTGGTCAACGATGCCCGCCGTGACGAGGTGATTGCGCGTATCCGCTCGCAAATCAACCAGGGGCGGCAGGTTTATTGGGTTTGCCCGCTGATCGAGGAAAGCGAGGCACTCGACCTCAACAACGCCACTCAAACCCATGCGGACCTGAGTGAAGCTTTGCCCGATGTGATGGTTGGCCTGCTGCATTCGCGCATGCCTGTGGCCGAAAAGAAAGCCGTGATGGCTTTGTTCACGGCAGGCCAGATGGGGGTCCTGGTCAGTACCACCGTGATTGAGGTGGGGGTGGATGTGCCCAATGCCTCTCTCATGGTGATTGAGCATGCCGAGCGCTTCGGGCTCTCGCAGTTGCACCAGTTGCGCGGCCGGGTCGGCCGCGGTGCGGCGGCTTCGGCGTGCGTGCTGCTCTATTCCACTGGCGATGCCCCGCGCCTGAGCGAAACCGCCCGTGAGCGGCTCAAGGCCATGGCCGAAACCAACGATGGCTTTGAAATTGCACGACGTGACCTGGAAATTCGGGGGCCGGGCGAGTTTTTAGGTGAAAGGCAGTCGGGGGCGGCCTTGTTGCGATTTGC
>JBJOJH010000303.1:0-4595 GCA_046046715.1 Pseudomonadota bacterium
CCACCCGGGTGTTTGCCCTGGAAGCCACCGCCGGGCATCTGGATACCCCGGGCCCGGCACAGCGCACTGGCCGCAACCTGGACGCCATGCCCACAGGCAACACCTGGTTTGCGGTGCAGGGGCTCGATGGCCAGGAGTCCTACACCCGCAACGGCTCCTTCGAGGTATCGCCAGATGGCACCTTGCAAACCAGCAACGGCATGACCGTGTTGTCTGACGGCGGCGCGCCCATCACCGTGCCGCCGGGGGCCGAGGTTTCCATGGGGTTTGATGGCACCTTGTCTGCCAAGGTGGGCAATCAGCCCGGCAACCCTGTGGGCCGCCTGAAGATGGTGACCCCAACCGCAGAAGACCCCTTGCGTCGCGGTGACGATGGCCTGTTCCGGGCACGCTCTGGCGACCCCTTGCCCGCCGATGGCAATGCCCGTCTTGCCACTGGCCTGCTGGAAGGCAGCAATGTGAACCCGATCGAGGCCATGGTGGGCATGATCCAGACTGCGCGCCAGTTTGAGACCCAGATGCGCCTGCTACAAACCGCCGAATCCAACGACCGTTCTGCCGGTCAGCTGCTCAGCCTGCAAGGCTGACGCACCAAACAAGGAGTACACATCATGATCAACTCGCTCTGGATCTCCAAGACCGGCATGGAAGCCCAGCAAACCCAGCTGGACGTCATCTCGAACAACCTGGCCAACGTCTCCACCACCGGCTTCAAGCGCGGCAATGCCGTCTTCGAAGACCTGATGTACCAAAACCTGCGCCAGGTGGGCTCCAGCACCTCGGAGCAATCCCAGCTGCCCACAGGTTTGCACCTGGGCCTGGGTGTTCGCACGGTGGCCACCAGCCGCTCGTTTTCGCAGGGCAGTCTGCAGCAGTCGGGCAACAACCTGGACGTGGCCATTCAAGGCAATGGCTTCTTCCAGGTCACCACGCCGGACGGTACCGCTTACACCCGTGATGGCGCTTTTCAGATCGACAACCAGGGACGCCTGGTCACCTCTTCAGGGTTTCCAGTGGTTGGGGTGGGTGCACTGCCCGCCAACGCTAAAGGGTTGACCATCGCCGCAGATGGAACGGTGTCCGCCTCGGTGACCGACGGGTCGGGCGCCACCACCATGCAAGCCGCCGGACGGATCAGCCTGGCCAGCTTCATTAACCCGGCAGGCCTGGAGCCCAAGGGTCAAAACCTGTACGCCGAAAGTGTGGCCTCAGGCCAAGCCAACGAAGGCAACCCGGGCGCCAACGGGCTGGGCACCCTGCAACAAGGTTTTCTGGAAACCTCCAACGTGAACGTGGTACAGGAGCTCATCACCATGATCCAGACCCAGCGCGCTTACGAAATGAACTCCAAGGCCATCCAGACCTCGGACCAGATGCTCCAAAAACTCGGACAGCTTTAAGCCATGACCACCTACAGAATCACTGACTCCGCAGGGCGCCTGATCGCAGCCCTGGGTGCCGCAACCTTGTGCACCGCATGCGCCAGTCTGCCCCAGCCCGTCAAGGTCGACTTTCCCGATCAAGCCTCGGCACGGCCCGTTGCGCAAGCTGCCGCGCCGGCCACCGCACGCACCGGCAGTCTGTTTCAGGCGGTCAGCTACCGTCCAGGATTTGAAGACCGACGCGCGCGCCTGGTAGGCGACGTAGTGACGATACAAATCGTCGAAAACGTGACGGCCAGTCAAAAGTCTTCGTCCACGGCGAATCGCACGGGTGAGATTTCTGCCGGCATCACCGGGTTTCCGGTGTTTGGGGCCGGTAATCTGGCCAAGCTGAATGTGGGCACCAACTCCAGCAACGACTTCTCTGGCAAGGGCGGTACGGAAAGCGCCAACACCTTTCAGGGTGTGATCACGGCCACCGTGATCGACGTACTGCCTAATGGCCACTTGGTGGTGGCCGGCGACAAGCAGATCGGCGTGAATCAGAACGTGGATGTGTTGCGCTTTTCCGGCACCATCGACCCGCGCGTGGTACAGCCGGGCAGCATCGTGAACTCTACCCAGGTGGCCAACGCCCGCATCGAGTCGCGTGGCCGCGGTGGCCAGGCCGAAGCGCAAACAGTAGGCTGGTTTTCCCGGTTCTTTTTCAGCCTTTTGCCGTTCTAAAGTTTCTGACAATGGATCCGAGGGTCATGCTCCGTCGAGATGGCCAAACCGAGAGCCCTTGTCATGAACTTGCTTGCAACACTGCTGTCTTTGCACCGCCTAGCGACCCTGCTGGGGCTGTGCCTGCTGACGGCCGTGCTGACTCCGACGTCGGCACAGGCCGGTCGCATCAAGGAAGTCGCCAGCGTACAAGGTGTGCGTACCAACCAGCTCACAGGCTTCGGTCTGGTGGTGGGACTGGATGGCACGGGCGACCAGACCACCCAGATGCCCTACACCGCGCAGGGCATGAACAACTACCTGCAGCAGCTCGGCATCAGCCTGCCGGCCGGGCAAGCCTCGCAACTCCAGTTCAAGAACGTCGCCGCCGTGCTGGTTACGGCCCAACTTCCCGCCTTTGCGCGGCCCGGGCAGTCGGTCGATGTGAACGTGTCTTCGCTGGGCAATGCCAAATCATTGCGCGGTGGCATGCTGATCACCACCCCCCTCAAGGGCGTCGATGGTGAAATTTACGCCCTGGCCCAGGGCAACCTGATCGTCGCTGGCGCAGGTGCCGCCGCGGGCGGCAGCAAAGTGCAAATCAACCACCTGAGCGCGGGTCGCATACCCGCCGGTGCGCAAGTGGAGCGCGCCATTCCCACACCGCTGCAGGATGGCGACAGCATCAATCTGGACCTGCAGGCTTCCGACTTCCAAACTGCGCGTCGTGTGGCCCAGGCCGTGAATCGCCGCTTTGGCGACAACACCGCGCGTGCACTGGATGGTCGTACCGTGCAGGTGATGGCACCGACCGAGGCCAACGCCCGCGTGTCTTTCATTGCCGAGCTCGAAGAGTTGCCACTGGAATCGTCCGTGCCCTCAGCCAAAGTGGTGATCAACGCGCGCACCGGCTCCATCGTGCTTAACCAGGCGGTCACCCTGGGCCCATGCGCGATCGCACATGGCAACTTGTCGGTCACTATCAGCACCACGCCGCAGGTGAGCCAGCCCAACCCGCTGTCGCCCAACGGCCAGACGGTGGTCACGGAAAAGTCAGACATCCAGATCAAGCAGGAGCCGGGCATCCTGATACAGGTGCCGCCTTCGCCCCAACTCTCGGACGTGGTGCGCTCGCTCAACGCGCTGGGTGCCACACCACAAGACCTGTTGGCCATCCTGCAAGCCATCAAGGCGGCGGGTGCGCTGAACGCGGAGCTGGAGGTGATTTGATGAATATCTCACAACAGGCATCGACTTCGACCTCCAACGCACTGGCGGCCGACGGCCGCTCGCTCAACTCCCTCAAACTGCAAGCGGCAGGCAAGGACCCGGCAGCGATCAAGGAGGCTGCCAAACAGTTCGAATCGCTCTTCATGCGTGAACTGATCAAGAGCATGCGCGAGGCCACCATGAAGTCAGGCCTGACCGACAGCCCCGGCGGCGACCTGGGCGCGGACCTGCTCGACCAACAGCTCGCCACCCAAATGACCGGCATGCCCGGTGGCTTGTCTGAACTGATTGCCAAGCAACTTTCCGGCAGCATGGATGCATCGGGCAAAGGTGCCGGCGACCAGATCACAGGGGCAGCCCCCATGTCAGCCAGCCGGCGCGCAGCCTCTTTGGCAGCCTACGCGCCCAAGACCAAAGGGCCCGAGCAATTTGTACAGCGCCACGGCCATGTGGCTGAGCGTGTGGCCCAGCAAAGCGGCATACCTGCCAGCTACATGCTCGGCCAGGCTGGCCACGAAACCGGCTGGGGCAAGAGCGAAATCCGCCGTGCTGATGGCAGCCCTTCTTTCAACCTGTTCGGCATCAAGGCTGGCAAAGGCTGGGCTGGCAAGGTGGCAGAAGTCAGCACCACCGAATATGTGAACGGCGTGCCGCACAAGACCACGGCTCGCTTCAGGGCCTATGACTCCTATGAAGACTCGTTCAAAGACTATGCCCGCATGATCAACAACAGCCCGCGCTACGCCCAGGCGCGTGAACAAACCGGTTCGGCCTACGCCTTTGCCAGCGGCCTGCAACGCGCCGGCTACGCTACCGACCCGGACTACGCAACCAAGCTCAGCCGCGCCATTCAGACGACGCAGCGCCTGCAGCAGCCACAAACCCTGACCTGAGCACCTGAATCATGGCCAGCTTACTCAATGTCGGCACCCGCGCCCTGATGGCCAATCAGGTGGCGCTACAAACGGCCGGCAACAACATTGCCAACGTCAATACGCCCGGCTATTCGCGCCAGACCGTGGTGCAGCAGACGGTGCAAGGCCAGTTCACCGGCGGTGGCTACATCGGCAACGGCGTGGAGGTGCAAACCATCCAGCGGGTGTACAGCGAATTCCTGACCCAGCAGGCGACGCTGGCCTATGCCACGCAATCGGCAGACACCACGCGTGCCGACAAACTGCGGCAACTGGAAGGTATTTTCGAAGGTGGCGCCAGCGGCCTGGGCGCGGCGGTGAGCGACATGCTCAACTCATTTGCCGACGTGGCCAGCGCCCCCAC
>JBJOJH010000304.1:0-3170 GCA_046046715.1 Pseudomonadota bacterium
ATGCCCCACACCAGCAGCCAAAGGCCAAATACCAGCGTCGGGGCGTCGATCAACCAGGGCGAAGTGATGCAACACAGGCCGCTCAGGCCCAGCTGGCCCGCAGCGACATGCGCACTGCCCAGGCGCCGCGCCAGGTAGCCGCCGGCAACACAGCCCACCGCACCCGCGCCCAGTACGCCAAATGCGGCGATCGACAGGGCCTGGCCGCCGAGTCGGGTCGCCAGCACCAGTGGCATCAGAACCCACAGGGTGTAAAGCTCCCACATGTGTCCGAAATAGCCCAGCACCGAACTGCGCACGCGGCCATCAGTCCACAACACAAAGCCGGCTCGCCACTGTAGGGGGGGTGGACGCGTGCCCGCGGGTCTGCGCCCGGGCGGCTCTGGCAGGCAAAGAAACAGGGTCAGTCCTCCAGCAGCAGCCAGTGCCGCCACGCCCAGCATCACGCCGTGCCATGGCAAGCTGTCACCGATGGCCCGCAGCGCATGCGGGCTGGCCGAGCCGAGCACCAGCGCGCCTATGAGCCAGCCCAGCGCCAGGCCCAAGCCCTGCGGAAACCACTGGGAGGCGATCTTCATGCCCACCGGGTAGATACCCGCCAGAAAAAAACCGGTGGCAAACCTCCAGGCCAGCAAGGCAGAAAAGTCAGCCACCATGGCCCAGGCAGCCACCGTGCAGGCCGCACCGGCCAGAGAACACAGCAAAAACACAGCGCGCGCCGAATGCCGGTCGGCAATGGCCAGTAGCGCAAACACCAGAGTGCCCAGGATAAAGCCTGCCTGCAAAGCCGACGTCAGTGTGCCCACTGCGGTGGCCGGCCAGCCAAAGGCGAGTTGCAGATCGGGCATGACAGCGTTGACGGCAAACCACAGCGAGGTGCCGGCAAATTGCGCCAGCACCAATATGGGCAGTACCCGGCGTGGCGCAGAGTGGGTCACGATGGCCGGATTCAGGCCACCCGCGGATTGACCTTGGAGGCAGCCAGTTTGGCGCGGGTGCGAGCCACTTCCACGTCCGCATCAAAGGCCAGGGCCACGCCCATGCGCCGTTTGACAAAGCTCTCGGGCTTGCCAAACAGGCGCAGGTCGGTGTTGGGCACGCGCAAGGCGTCGTCCACACCATCAAACACGATGCCCTGGGCCTCAACGCCACCGTAAATCACTGCGCTGGCGCCTGGGCTGCGCAGGGCGGTATTCACTGGCAGGCCCAAGATCGCGCGGGCATGCAGTTCAAACTCGCTTTGCACCTGGGTGGTCAGGGTGACCAGGCCGGTGTCGTGCGGGCGCGGGCTGACCTCGCTGAACCACACCTGATCGCCCTTGACGAACAGTTCCACGCCAAACAGGCCTTGGCCGCCCAGGTCGTCGGTCACGGCTTTGGCGATTTGGCGCGATTTTTCGAGGGCGGCAGGGTGCATGGGGTGGGGTTGCCAGCTTTCCACGTAGTCGCCGCTGACCTGAATGTGCCCGATGGGCTCGCAAAAATGAGTTTCGATCTGGCCGTCAGCGCCTACGGCGCGCACGGTGAGCTGGGTGATTTCGTAATCAAAGTCAATGAAGCCTTCCACGATGACGCGTCCGTGGCTGACACGGCCCCCGGCCATGGCGTAGTCCCAGGCTTTTTGCACGTCGTCCGGGCCGTCGATCTTGCTCTGGCCCTTGCCCGAACTGCTCATCACCGGCTTGACGATGCAGGGGTAGCCAATGGCGGGCGCACCGCTGGTGCCGTTTATCGCCGCCTGCAGCTCGGCCAGGGAGTCACAAAACTGGTACGGGCTGGTGGGCTGGCCCAGGGTCTCGGCAGCCAGGCGGCGGATGCCTTCGCGGTCCATGGTGAGGCGGGCGGCACGGGCCGTGGGGATCACGCGCACCACCCCGGCAGCCTCCAGCTCTTCAAGCATGGGCGTGGCAATGGCTTCGATCTCTGGCACCACGAGTTGCGGGCGCTCGGCCTCGATCAGGGCCTTGAGCTGGGCCGGGTCGCTCATGGTGATGGTGCGGGCGTGATGCGCTACCTGCAGGCCCGGGGCGTTGTCGTAGCGATCGACGGCGATGGTTTCCACGCCCAGGCGTTGCAAGGCGATCAGGACTTCTTTGCCCAGTTCGCCGCTGCCCAGCAGCATGACTTTGGTGGCATTGGGTGACAGCGGGGTACCGATCGTGGTCATCAACAATTTCCTTCAAAAGGGTGAATGTTAGGCGCAAGGTCAACCGTATCCGGGCGGCGATGGCGCACACATAATCCGGCCATGACCCAAACTCACAGTTCTCCTGCCGCCGCCTCAACATGGCGCGGCCTGCACCTGCCGGCGCACATCCGCGTGTTTGCCGCGTTTTATCTTTATTCGTTTGCACTGGGCGGCTTCTTTCCCCGGCTGGCCGAAATTCAGCGAAGCATGGGCGTTGCCGAGGGTGCGCTGGGCTTTGCCCTGATCGGAGCGGCGGTCGGCACTATGGTGTCGCTCACCTTTGGCAGCCGGGTGATCGAACGCGTGGGCTATCGGCGTGTTCTGTTGACGCTGCTGCCGGCGGTGGCTAGCTTCTACGCAGTGGCCGCCTGGGCGACCGGGCCTGTGATGCTGTTTTGCGTGCTGTTGCCGATCGGCCTGGCCATCGGCGCCATCGAACAGGTGGTCAACATCGAGGCGGACCGGGTGGAACACCAGATCGGCCGGCGCATCATGAACCGGGCGCACGCTTTCTGGAGCTTTGGTTTTTTTTCGGCCAGCATTGTGGGTGCGAGCATGTCCTGGGTCGGCATCAGCCCCCAACTGCATCTGGGCCTGATGGTGCCGGTGGTGCTGGTGGGTACGGTGCTGACCTTGGGCAGCTTCACCCCGGCGGCGCAGCGATCTGGCGCCAAGCAGGACGATGCTCCGCTGTTTGCCCACCCCACCATGGCCATCGGCCTGCTGGTGGCCGTGTCGCTGTCGGCCATGTTGATGGAGGGCGCGGGCATTGATTGGTCGGGTATCTACATGCGCGACGTTTTTGGTGGCAGTCCGTTTGTCAGCGGCATGGCCGTGGCCACGGGTGCCTTGGCGCAGGCCAGCATGCGCTTTTTTGCGGACCGGTTTGTGGAGCGCCACAATCCGGTGCGTGTGGCAAGGGTGCTGATCAGCATGATGGGCGCAGGCGTGGTGCTGGTGTATGCAGCGCCGGCCATGTGGC
>JBJOJH010000305.1:0-3815 GCA_046046715.1 Pseudomonadota bacterium
GCCACCTCCATCAGACCTTCCATGTAATCCTGGCTGTTCATCAAGGCCGTGCGCAAGCTGGAATTCTGACTGGGCAGGGAAGGCATTTCGCCCGCCAGCTTCAAGGACATGGTCCACCGCACCACCAGGCGCAGCTTTTCAAGCGCCTCCAGTTCCGGCGCCATTTCGGCCAGAAACGCCTGGGCGCGGCGCATCACACGCACCATGGCAGCAGCAGCCAAGTCTTCCTTGCTTGGGAAGTGCTTGTAGAGGCTGGCTTTGGCGATGCCGACTTCGGCAGCCACTTCGTCCACGGTCATGGCCTCGAAGCCTTTGTCGGCCAACAAGCGGTTGACGGCCTGCACGATCGCGTCCTCACGCGCTTGCAGCATTTGTTCCTTGAAGGAGCGTTTGGGGGCTTTGCCTGTACTCATGCCCATATTTTAGGCTTGCGCGTCAATTGACGAAATAGTCGACTGTTTTGCTACCGCAGGGTTCAATCATCAAAGCTTCTACGGCCCAGAGGGCACCGTCAAACTGGTGTCATGCGTCAAAGCCCGTGCAGCCTCCTGCGTGAGCGACCGTGTCAGGGTGTCCAGCACCGCAGAGTCGAGGTTCCAGCAGTGCCAGTACAGGTCCACCGGCAACTCAAAGTCTGGCCGGAGATTGACCAAGGCGCCACTGGCCAAGAGATCCCGCACCTTCAGCGCAGGTACCGTCGTCACGCCCCAGCCCGCTAGCGCCGCATTGACCTGCCCCTCGCTGCTGGGCACAAAGCGCTGGCGCAAACTGACCCGTTTCAGGCCCAGACATCGACTCACAAACTCCTGCTGCAAATCGTCTTTGCGGTTGAAGGCTATGAAGGGCACGTCCCTGAAGTTATGCGCCGTGATGCCTTGCGGGCAATGCAATTGAGCATATTCGGCACTAGCCACCAGCACGTAATTCATGGCTCCCAGCGGCAGCACCTTGCAGCCGCGCAAGGCCTGCTTCAGCGTGGTCACACAACCCAACACCTGGCCTTCACGCAGCCAATCGTGGGTGAAGTCCTGGTCGTCGGTGATGATTTCCAGCGCTAAGCCCAGGTGTACCAGGGGCGTGAGTGCGGACATGGCCCAGGTGGCAATGCTGTCGGCATTGATCGCAATCGACACCCGCTCTTCCTCGCGCTGGCCCGTCACCGCGCTCGGCGCTAGCTCTTTCAAGTCCTGCTCAAGGTCAGCGCGCAGCAAACGCATCTGCATGGTGTGGCGCAGCAGCAGTCGGCCTGCGGTGGTGGCACGCAGGGGCCGGCTACGCACCACCAGCACCGTGCCCACCTGGGTTTCCAGGGAACGCAAGCGCTGGGACACCGCCGACTGAGTGATGGACAAACGCACTGCGGCGCGCTCAAAACCGCCCTCTTCCACAATCGCGGCCAGACATTCCAGGGCATCAGGATCAAAACTGCTCATGCCTCGGATTATTAGCCCGACTTATGTTTTCTCTGACAAGCTCATTTTGCTGGCGTGGGTCAACCACCTTGCGCGACACTTCCAGCCATGAAAAACATCGTTGTACTGGGCGCCGGCATCATCGGCGTGAGCACGGCCTGGCACTTGCTGGAGCAGGGCTTTGAAGTCACCGTGGTGGACCGCCAGCCCGATGCCGGCATGGAAACCAGCTTTGCCAATGGCGCGCAAATTTCGGTGAGTTACTGCGAGCCCTGGGCCAACCGGGATGCTCCCCTGAAGCTGCTGAAGTGGTTGCTGCGCAATGACGCGCCCTTGCTGTTTCGGCCCCAACTTCCCTGGGGCGGGGGCTGGCGACAATACAGCTGGGGTCTGCAGTTTCTGGCCCAGTGCAACGACGCGGCCTTCGAGCGCAACGTGCAGCAGATCGTGGCCCTGGGGCGCTACAGCCACACTGCCCTGAAAGAAATGGTGAACGCAACCGGCATTGAATTCCAGCGCCTGGAACGCGGCATTGCCCACTATTTCACCGACCAAAAATCCTTTGACGGCGCTGCCAAGGCCGCCAGCCTGATGCGCCGCTATGGCGTCGACCGCCAGGTGGTCAGCCGCGAGGAGTTACTGCGCATCGAGCCAGCGTTCAAGTCCTTTGCCCATCGCATCGTGGGGGGCACCTACACCGCCTCCGACGAGTCTGGTGATGCCCTGGTGTTTACCCAGCAACTGGCGCGGCGTTGTCAACAAAGGGGCGCACAGTTTCTGTACGGCCACGACATCGTCCGCCTCAACGCCTCGGGCGGGCAGGTCGACTCGGTCACCGTGCGCCAACACGTGGCGGACCACGCTGCCGGCGGAGCCGCCTCCGAGGTGGTGCTGAAGGCGGATGAGATCGTGGTGGCCTGCGGCTCCTACTCGGCACCCCTGCTGCGCAGCGTAGGCGTGCACCTGCCCATCTACCCCGGCAAAGGCTACAGCGCCACCCTGGACTTGCTGGAGCCCGACCGCGCACCCCTGGTGTCGACCATCGACGACGAGGTGAAATGCGCCATGTCACGCCTGGGAAACCAGCTGCGGGTAGCCGGCACCATCGAGCTCGGCGGCTACGACACCCGTCTGGACACGCCGCTGGCGCAACTGCGCTGCCAAAAGCTACTGAACCGTATCAACGAGGTACTTCCCGGCGTTTGCGACACAAGGTTGGCCCATGAAGGCGGCAACCCGCGGTTCTGGACCGGCCTGCGCCCGGCCACGCCGACCAACATCCCTTTCATCGGTCGTACCCGGGTGGGCAAGCTCTGGGTCAACGCTGGACATGGCACGCTGGGCTGGACGCACGGTGCCGGCTCAGGCAAGGCCCTGGCAGCGCTGATCAGCGGCCAACAGCCCGACATGAATTTCAACTTTCGGGACGGCTGAGCGGTTCAGGCCGCTTCAAGCCTGTCCGGTGGCGCACCCAAGCGCATGGACAAGGACAAGCCTACAGCCATTAGCGCCTGCGCCTGCTCGCCCTCGGGCCGCAGATCGAGACCGACGCTCGGGCCGATCACCGCGATGGCCAGCGCCAGGCGCCCAAAGCCATCAAACACCGGCACACCCATGGCGCTGATGCCGGGCAGCAGCTCATCTCGCACACGGCTCAGGCCCAGGCGGCGTATGTCGGCCAGCTCGGCAGAAAAAACGGGGTCATCCATGGCGCCCGGCAGGCCCTCGGCCACCAGAGCTGGCTCGATCTGACTGCGTTCCATGTAGGCGGCGAAGATTTTGCCTGTGCCGGTGTGACTCAGCGAGGCGGGCATGCCATGGCGCATGACCACATTGACGGCGTTCGGCCCTTGCTCGACTCGCACGATTACCGGCCCCGCCGCGCCCCACACCGCAATTGAAACGGTAGAGCCCAAACGCTGCGCCAGCGCGGGCAGCTCGGCAATGGCCAGGCGCACCGGGTCCACCTGCTGCAGGCTGATCAGGCCCAGCTGCACCGCCAGTTGGCCCAAACCATAGTGACCACTGACCGGGTCTTGCTCAATCAAGCCGAGCTTGCCAAAACTCACCAGATAGGGATGGGCCTTGGCCGGGCTCATGTCGGCCTCGCGCGCCAGGTCTTTCAGTGCCATGCGCCGGCCGGTGCGCGCCAGCGCCTTGAGCAACTGGCCGCCCACTTCCACGCTCTGGATGCCACGCGACGACCGGCCCGTATCGCCTTCGGCGCTGCCCTGCGTTTCGATGTTGTCACTAGATTTCATGGCGGCATTGTGGCGTCAGATCGGCACAACGACAGGCAGATTAGGGTTTCTACCTATGCAAATGCATTTGACATAGCCAAAACTTGCCTTAACAATCGTTGACTCATGTCAAACGTATTTGACATTAACGAATTTCTCTCAG
>JBJOJH010000306.1:0-7355 GCA_046046715.1 Pseudomonadota bacterium
CTGGCTGACCTGAGCGCCCGAACCCTCGATTTACGGGGGTATCTTTGACTACGATGCCAAAGCTGAACGCCTGAGAACCGTCAACGCCTCACTGGAAGACCCCACAGTCTGGAACGACCCGAAAAAAGCACAAGAACTGGGCAAAGAGAAAAAAGCCCTGGACGGTGTGGTCGACTCCATCAACACCCTGACCAGCGAGCTGGCCGACAACGCCGAGTTGTTCGAGATGTCCAAGGCCGAAGACGACGAAGCAGGCCTGCTGACCATCGAAGCCGAAACCGCCAAATTGGCCGCCATCATCGAGCAGCTGGAGTTCCGCCGGATGTTCAACAACCCGGCCGACCCCCTGCCCTGCTTCCTTGACATCCAAGCCGGTGCCGGTGGTACCGAGGCCTGCGACTGGGCCAGCATGCTGCTGCGTCAGTACCTGAAATACGCCGAGCGCAAGGGCTTCAAGACCACCATCGAAGACGAAACTGCGGGTGACACGGCCGGCATCAAGGGAGCCACCATCAAGATCGAGGGCGAGTACGCTTTTGGCCTGCTGCGCACAGAAACCGGCGTCCACCGCCTGGTGCGCAAATCGCCGTTTGACTCGTCGGGCGGTCGCCACACCTCCTTTGCCTCAATTTTTGTTTACCCCGAAATCGACGACTCCATCGAGATTGACATCAACCCGGCAGACGTGCGCACCGACACCTTCCGCGCCAGTGGCGCCGGCGGGCAGCACATCAACAAGACCGACTCCGCTGTGCGCCTGACGCACATCCCCACCGGCATCGTGGTGCAGTGCCAGGACGGTCGTAGCCAGCACAGCAACCGCGACGTGGCCTGGAAACGCCTGCGCAGCCGCTTGTACGACCACGAAATGCGCAAGCGCCAGGAAGAGCAGCAAAAGCTGGAAGACAGCAAGACCGACGTGGGCTGGGGACACCAGATCCGCAGCTACGTGCTGGACAACAGCCGCATCAAGGATCTGCGCACCAACGTTGAAGTCTCTGCCACCCAGAAAGTGCTGGATGGCGACCTGGATGTATTCATCGAAGCATCGCTGAAACAAGGCGTGTGATGAGCACGCTGATCCACACCGAGGGGCTGATCTTCGACATGGACGGCACCATGATCGACTCCATGCCCCACCATGCCAACAGCTGGGTGGAGTTCACCCGTCGCCATAGCATACGCATCGACATCCCCGATCTGATGCGCCGTACCACCGGCCGCACAGGCATCGAGTGCATCAGCGAACTGCTTGGACGCGAGGTACCCCTGGACGAAGCCCGCGACCTCATCCACGAAAAAGAGGTCATCTACCGGCAGCTTTTTGCACCGGTGTTTGCCGAGGTGGCCGGCTTCAAGGCGTTTGCGGATGCCGCCCGCGAGCGCGGACTGAAGCTGGGTGTGGGCACAGCGGGCGACCAGCACAACATCGCTTTTGCTTTTTCCCACCTCAAGATGCGGGTGCGCCCCGAATCTGTGGTGGGTGGCGACGAAGGACTGCCAGGCAAACCCGAGCCTGCTATTTTTCTGGAAGCAGCGCGGCGCATGAAAGCCGAGACCAGCCGCTGCATCGTGTTTGAAGATGCCCCTTTTGGCATCGAAGCCGCGCGCCGTGCCGGCATGAAAGCCGTGGCCATCTGCACCAGCCACCGCGCTGATGAACTCACGGGCCCGCACGTTGTGGCCCAGGTTCGCGATTACCACGAACTGTTTGAATCTAAATTTTTGGAGAGTCTGCATGTTGCAACTGCGTGATGGACAGGGAGACGCCGTGGTCATTCACCGGGCCGACTACGCCGCGCCAGCGTTTCTGGTCGACACCGTGGACCTGAGCTTTGACCTGGAACCGGCCAAGACCCGCGTGCTGAACAAAATGCGCCTGCGCCGCAACCCGGACGTGGCGGCGCAAGCCCTGAAGCTGGATGGCGAAGAGCTCAATTTGGCTCGCGTGCTGGTCAATGGCCAGGGCACGTCCTTCAAGATGGAAGGCAACCGCCTGGTGCTGGAAAACCTGCCGCAAGGGCACGAGCCCTTTGATCTGGAGATCTTCACCACCTGCGCCCCCGCCAAGAACACCAAGCTGATGGGGCTGTACGTCAGCAATGACTCGTTCTTCACGCAGTGCGAGGCCGAAGGCTTCAGGCGCATCACCTATTTTCTGGACCGCCCGGATGTGATGGCCAGCTACACAGTCACCCTGCGTGCCGACAAGGACAAATACCCCGTGCTTTTGTCCAACGGCAACCTGGTGGAAGAAGGCGCCCTGGAAGACGGCCCCAACGGCCCGCGCCACTTTGCCAAGTGGGTGGACCCGCACAAGAAGCCCTGCTACCTGTTTGCGCTGGTGGCCGGCCAACTGGTGTGCCGTGAGCAGCGGATCACCTCGCGCGCCGGCAAGGACCACCTGCTGCAGGTCTACGTGCGACCTGGTGACCTGGACAAGACCGAGCACGCCATGAACTCGCTGATGGCCAGTGTGGCCTGGGACGAGGCCCGCTTTGGTCTGCCGCTGGACCTGGAACGCTTCATGATCGTCGCCACCAGCGACTTCAACATGGGCGCCATGGAGAACAAGGGCCTGAACATCTTCAACACCAAGTACGTACTGGCCAACCAGGCCACCGCAACCGATGCCGACTTTGCCAATATCGAGTCGGTGGTCGGACATGAATACTTTCACAACTGGAGCGGCAACCGGGTGACCTGCCGTGACTGGTTTCAGCTGTCCTTGAAAGAGGGCCTGACCGTCTTTCGCGACCAGGAATTCAGCCAGGACCTGTGTGCCGAGCCCTCGGCCCGCGCGGTCAAGCGCATTGAAGACGTGCGGGTGCTGCGCTCGGCCCAGTTCCCTGAAGATGCGGGCCCCATGGCCCACCCGGTGCGACCCGACAGCTTTATTGAGATCAACAACTTCTACACCGTCACCATTTACGAAAAAGGTGCCGAGGTCGTGCGCATGATGCAGACCCTGGTGGGCCGAGCTGGCTTTGCTAAGGGCATCACGCTTTACTTTGAGCGCCATGACGGGCAGGCCGTGACCTGTGATGACTTTGCCCGGGCCATCGCCGATGCCAACCCCACATCCGACCTCGCCGGCTTGCTGCCACAGTTCAAGCGCTGGTACAGCCAGGCTGGCACGCCCCATGTCCGGGCTGTGGGCCAGTTTGACGCCGAGGCCCGCACCTACACCCTGACGCTGACCCAAAGCTGTGCGCCTACGCCGGGCCAGTCGGCCAAAGAGCCCTTTGTGATCCCGGTCACGCTGGGGCTGGTGGCGGCAAATGGCACTGATTTGCCCTTGCAATTGGCGGGCGAGGCCGTGCCAGTGGGTACCAGCCATACGGTGGTGATGACTGACGCACAGCATGTGCTGACCTTCATCAACGTCGATGCCGAGCCTGTGCCCTCCATCTTGCGCGGCTTCAGCGCGCCGGTGGTGCTGGACTTTGACTACAGCGATGCTCAGTTGCTTACCCTGCTGGCCAGCGACTCGGACCCGTTCAACCGCTGGGAGGCGGGCCAGCGGCTCACCCTGCGCGCGGCGCTGACACTGATCCAATCTGGCCAGGAGCTGACAGGCACCCTGCCCTTCAGCGACACCTACCTGCAGGCCATGCGCGGCGTGCTGCGCCATCCCACGCTGGATGCCGCCTTCAAGGAGCTGGTGCTCACCTTGCCATCCGAAGGCTACATCGCAGAGCAACTGGAGGTGGTCGACCCGCAGCGCGTCCATCAGGTACGGGAAGCCATGCGCACCCAGCTGGCCCAGGCACTGGCGGCCGACTGGCAATGGGCCTTTGACACACATCAGGACAGCGGCAGTTACCGACCCGACCCGGTCTCCAGTGGCCGCCGTGCGCTAGCCGGCATGGCTCTCAGCCAGCTGTGCCTGGCAGCCACGCTTCAGGGCGATGCCGTCATCCCCGGCAAGGCCTACCAGCGTTTCAAGGATGCCGGCAACATGACCGACCGCATGAGCGCCTTGAGCGCGTTGGTCAACAGCGGCCATGAGCTGGCAGTGCCGGCTCTGGCGCGCTTTCACGAGCTGTTCAAGAACGAGGCTCTGGTGCTGGACAAGTGGTTTGCCCTGCAAGCCGGCGCCTGCGACCGTGGCGGCAACGTCCTACCCGCCGTGCGCCAGCTGATGAAGCACCCTGACTTCCACCTGCGTAACCCCAACCGGGCACGCAGCCTGATCTTCAGCTACTGCAGTGCCAACCCCGGCGCCTTCCACAGGGCGGACGCTGCTGGCTATGTGTTCTGGAGCGAGCGGGTCATTGAGCTGGACAGTTTCAATCCGCAAGTTGCGGCCCGGCTGGCACGTGCCCTGGACCGCTGGACCAAGCTGGCCGAACCTTACCGCAGCGCCGCCCGCGAGGCGCTGGCCCGGGTTGCCGCCAAACCCGACCTGAGCAACGACGTGCGTGAGGTTGTCAGCCGCGCGCTGGGCACCCCTGTTGCCGCCTGAAGGACACCCCATGAGTCAACCCATCAGTCTGACCCGTTACCTCGTCGAGCAACAACGCAAAGGCGGCCTTATCCCTTCGCAACTGCGCCTGCTGCTGGAAGTGGTGGCACGCGCTTGCAAGAGCATCAGCCACGCCGTCAACAAAGGGGCGCTAGGCGGCGTTCTGGGCGCGGCAGAGTCCGAGAACGTGCAAGGCGAGATCCAGAAGAAGCTCGACATCATTGCCAACGAAGTCCTGATCGAGGCCAACGAATGGGGCGGTCACCTGGCCGCCATGGCGAGCGAGGAAATGGAAGACATCTACGTGGTGCCCAACCGTTACCCGCAAGGCGAATATCTGCTGCTGTTCGACCCCCTGGACGGCTCCAGCAACATTGACGTCAACGTGAGCATCGGCACCATCTTTAGCGTGCTGAAGAAGCAGGAAGACCCCTCTGGCAGGCACTTTGACGTGTCAGAAAAAGACTTCTTGCAGGCGGGTAGCCAGCAGGTAGCGGCTGGCTATTGCATTTATGGCCCGCAAACCACCCTGGTGCTGACCGTGGGCAATGGCGTGGCCATGTTCACGTTGGACCGTGAGCAAGGCTCTTTCGTGCTGACCCAGGAGAATGTGCGCATTCCTGAAGACACCAAGGAATTTGCCGTCAACATGAGCAATATGCGCCACTGGGACACGCCGGTGAAGCGCTACATCGACGAGTGCCTGCAAGGCACTGAAGGCCCGCGGGGCAAAGACTTCAATATGCGCTGGATTGCCAGCATGGTGGCCGACGTGCACCGCATCCTGACCCGGGGCGGCGTCTTTCTGTACCCCTGGGACAAGCGCGAGCCCCAAAAGGCGGGCAAGCTGCGCCTGATGTACGAGGCCAATCCCATGAGCTGGCTGGTCGAACAAGCCGGCGGCGCATCCACCAACGGCAAGCATCGCATTCTGGACCTGATACCGGCCCAATTGCACGAGCGCGTCAGCGTCATGCTGGGCTCACGCAACGAGGTCGAGCGCCTGACGCGTTACCACACCGAGATATCTGCTGACGTCCAGCCTCTCAACTGAAAACACCCATGGCACACACCTGGCTCGCGCTGGCAATTGCCGCGTCAGTGGTTCTTCCGGCCCAGGCCAACCATGAATCAGCAGACACCATCCTGAACCAGTTCCGAGTTTTGGCGCCCCGGATGCATGTTCTGCGGCCGGCCTCAGCCCTGCGGGCACTGCCTGCCAGTCAGGATGAAGCTGCCAAAAAACAGATCAGTGCTGATGTTCAGACGCTGGTGCGGGATAGCTTCTCTGTTGTGGTGATCGACAAAGGCACGCTCGTCGCCGAAGCCTACGGTAACGGCGCCCGGGCCGACCTGCCCTTGAACTCGTACTCCATGGCCAAGAGCCTGACGGCACTGGCTGTTGGTGAAGCACTCTGCGCCGGCAAGATCAAGAGCCTGGATGACCTGGCGGCCAGCTACGTCCCTGCATTGGAAGGCACGGCCTATGGTGCATCCAGCCTGCGCAACCTGCTGCGCTACACCAGTGGTGCCAAAGACCCTTTGGGAGATGGTTACTCAGGCGTGCACAGCGGACGCGACTTTTACGCAGTGACCAGTCACCAGATCTCCCTGCTGGACCTGGCCCGCAAACACGGGGATAGCAGCAGCTTCAAGCCCGGAGAAAAGTTCATTTACAACGGACTGGACTCCGAGACACTGAGTCTGGTGTTGCGGGCGGCTACCGGCATGTCCCTGCCCCATTGGTTCGAGGCCACGGTGTGGCAGAAGGCCGGCGCCGAACACCCGGCAGGCTGGTTCCTGGACCGCGATGGCAACGGCATTGCCGAGATGCTGGTGCTAGCCACCACGCGTGACTTTGCCCGTGTCGGCGTCTACGTGCTGGAGCGTATGACTAACAGCAGCACTGACACCTGTATGAACGGCTTCATCAAGGAGGCTTCCCAACCACATATCGCCAAGGGCTATTGGGAGGCAGCGCCGCAGTTTGGACTGGGGCTGCACGTAGGATCGGACGGGAATACCTGGCTTTTCGGCCACTCTGGCCAACGTGTGGGCATCAATGCCAAAACAGGCCGGGTGGTTGCCACCAACGGCTGGCGCGCCACATCGAATCTGGATGGACTGGCCCGCCGATTTATCAGTCCTTAGGGCGGGTTTGGCTGCCTGGTACGCTGCGGCACCGACGCTATAATTCTTGCTTGTGCCGGTGTAGCTCAGTCGGTAGAGCAGCTCATTCGTAATGAGAAGGTCGGGTGTTCGATTCATCTCTCCGGCACCAATGAAATCAACAACTTAGCCAACCTCAAAAGGGTTGGCTTTTTTGTTTGGCTAACACTGGGCTAACAACCAAGGGCGCTTAGAGGTTCGACAAGTCGATCCGATCGCATCGGCGACGAATCAGGCATAACTTTTAGGGCACCCTACTTGTGGCCAACGAGTGGGCATCCCCTGGTTTCCCGAACACATTCAATCACTTGATGTGTTCAGGAGATATCAATGACGAGGACGAGTAGGAGCTTCACGGACGAGTTGAAGCGTGAAGCGGTAAAACTTGTCAAGCAGCCGGAGGCGATGGTCAACCACATTGCTTGGGACTTGGGAATCGAGGCCAGCGCGCTCAGGCGCAGATCAACGCCTACCAGCCAACGACATGAGTTCGATCATGGGCGGCGTGTACACCGTGGCCGGCATCCCCATCGAGCCGGGCATGGCGTTTGGCTTTATCGCCGCGGAACACGCATTGGTATGCATCAATCCCCCAAGACGTACCCAAAATTGCACGTCATAGAGCGCTTGCATGTCTGATCTTCATCATCGGTTTACAAACCGCTTGCACAATCAGTCCTAGCAAGCAACACCATGATGAATCAAAATTCCAACCCCC
>JBJOJH010000307.1:0-4039 GCA_046046715.1 Pseudomonadota bacterium
GAAGCTGGAAGGCAAGCTCAAGCAAATCACCCGCACCAAGGGTTGATTCTTGAGTGGACCAGCCTGGCAATGGGCTGGCTCCAGACACAGGGCGGTTGAGAACCTTCGGACTCATCCGCCCTTTTCATTCCTTGAGAGATGACGTTATGAACACCCGCACCCGAACAGCCTGGCTGTTTTTGACCCCGATGATTGTGTTGATGGCTGCTGTCGCCTTGTGGCCACTGGCACGATCCATCTGGTTCAGCCTGACCGATGCCAACATCAACGATCTGTCGGCGGCCCAGTTCGTGGGGCTGGAAAACTACATTGGTGAGTTTGGCCTGTTCTTCAACGAGAACAACACCGAGGGTTTTTGGCTGAGCGACTGGGGCAACTCCATCCTCAACACCTTCAAGTTTTCGGTGGTTTCTGTCATCTTTGAAACCCTCATCGGCCTGGCCGTGGCCATGCTGCTGAACCAGGAATTCAAGGGACGAGCGTTGGTGCGTACCGCCGTTTTGGTGCCATGGGCCATCCCCACCATCGTGTCTGCCAAGATGTTTGGATGGATGCTCCACGACCAGTTTGGCGTGCTGAACCACTACATGCTCAACCTGGGCATCATTTCCGAAAAAATGGCCTGGACAGCCGACCCCTCCTATGCGCTGTGGACCGTGGTCGCTGTAGACGTCTGGAAAACCACTCCTTTCATGGCGCTGCTCATATTGGCCGCCATGCAGACCCTGCCCAAAGACTGTTACGAGGCCGCCAAGGTCGACGGCGTGCACCCCCTGCGCGTATTTCTGAAAGTCACAGTCCCCCTGATCTGGCCCGCGATGATGGTTGCCGTGGTGTTCCGTCTGTTGGACGCACTGCGCGTGTTCGACCTGATCTACGTCCTGACCAGCAGCAACAACAGCACGATCAGCATGTCTGGCTTTGTGCGCCGTGAAATGGTGGACAACGGCAACATGGGTTTTGGCTCCGCCGCGTCAACCTCCTTGTTTCTGATCATTTTGCTGACTGCCGTGCTTTTTCTGCGTGCGGCACGTGTGCGTTTTACTGAGGAGTCCCATTCATGAACTACCGTCCACTTTGGGGAAATATCGTTATTTACAGCTTGGCCGCCTTGCTGGTGGTCGTCTGCACCTACCCCCTGTTCTACGCGATCTCCACCTCCCTCAAATCTGGCACCGCGCTGTTTGATGCCGAGTTCATCCCTTCAGCGGCCAGCATTTCCAACTATCTGGCCTTGTTTGAAGGGCACCAGCCTTTTGGACGGCACATCCTGAATTCGGTCATGGTGTCAACGCTGGTGGTGGTGCTGTCCCTGGCGATCAGCATCACGGCCTCTTACGCGCTGGGCCGCATTCAGTTCAAGGGCAAGGGCCTGTTGCTCATGACCATTCTGGGTGTCTCCATGTTTCCGCAGGTAGCGGTGTTGTCCGGTATGTTCGAGTTGATCCGGGCGCTGGGCCTGTACAACAAGGCGATCGGCCTGCTCGTGCCCTACACCGTGTTTACCCTGCCATTCACCGTGTGGGTGCTGACCACCTTCATGCGCCAGCTGCCCAAGGAGCTGGAAGAAGCTGCCATCATGGATGGTTGCTCGCCGCTGCGTATCGTGACCAGCGTGTTCCTGCCACTGCTGTGGCCGGCTTTGGTCTCTACGGGTTTGCTGGCGTTCATCGGCGCCTGGAACGAGTTTTTGTTCGCGCTCACCTTCTCTATCGACGACAGCCAGCGCACCGTGCCTGTGGGTATCTCCCTGATTGCAGGCGCCACCGCCTATGAGGTTCCGTGGGGTTCCATCATGGCAGCCTCGGTGTTGGTGACCTTGCCGCTGGTGGGCCTGGTCCTTGCATTCCAGAAAAAAATCGTCTCCGGCCTGACCGCAGGCGCAGTCAAAGGCTAAGTTTTATGTCAGCGCAACAATCAAAAGCAAGCAACAACGAATGGTGGCGCGGCGGCGTCATCTATCAAATTTACCCACGCTCCTACCAGGACAGCAATGGCGACGGCGTGGGCGATTTGCCCGGCATCACCGCCCGTCTGGCGCATGTGGCCCAGCTCGGGGCAGACGGCATCTGGCTGTCGCCCTTCTTCAAGAGCCCCATGAAAGACTTTGGCTACGACGTCAGCGACTACCGCGATGTCGACCCGATGTTCGGTACGTTGGACGACTTCAAGACCCTGGTGAAAAAAGCCCACGATCTGGGCTTGAAGGTCATGATCGACCAGGTTCTTTCGCACACCTCGGACCAGCACCCCTGGTTCAAGGAAAGCCGCAGCAGCACCGACAACGCCAAGGCCGACTGGTATGTCTGGGCTGATGCCAAGGACGACGGCACGCCACCCAATAACTGGCTCAGCATTTTTGGCGGCAGCGCCTGGCAGTGGGACACCGGACGCCTGCAGTACTACATGCACAACTTCCTGACCAGCCAGCCTGACCTGAACTTCCACAACCAGGACGTTCAGCAAGCCATTCTGGACGACGTGAAGTTCTGGCTGGAACTGGGCGTGGACGGCTACCGCCTGGACACGGTCAACTTCTATGTGCACGACAAGCAGCTGCGCAACAACCCCGGCAAGGGCAAGCCCGTGGTCGATGACCCGGCGGTGGATTCAGTCAACCCCTACGGCTGGCAGCGCCACGTGCACGACAAGAGCCAACCTGAAAACCTGGTATTTCTGCAACGCCTGCGTGCCCTGCTTGACAAATACCCCAACACCACCATGGTGGGTGAGATTGGCGACGACGACGGCCTGGCCCGCATGGCCGAATACACCCGTGGCGGCGACAAGCTGCACATGGCCTACTGCTTTGACCTGATGGGCACACCCCACAGCGCCACCTATCTGCACTCGCTGTTTGACCGTTTCCTGAACATCGTGGGCAATGGCTGGCCCTGCTGGGCCCTGTCCAACCACGACGTGGTGCGCGTGGCCACCCGCTGGGGCGGAGCCAACCCCGATGCACGCCTATTGCGCCTGGCCGCTGCCATGCAGATGAGCCTGCGCGGCAGTCCCTGCATTTATCAGGGCGACGAGTTGGGCTTGGCTGAGGCGACGATCGCCTTTGAGGATCTGCAAGACCCGTTTGGCATCACCATGTGGCCCAAGTTCAAGGGACGCGACGGCTGCCGCACGCCCATGCCCTGGTCCGCAACCGATGCACAAGCCGGCTTTGGCCCCGTCAAGCCCTGGTTGCCCGTGTCGCCCGAGCATCGCCCCTTGGCAGTGGACGTACAAAGCACCGACAGCGGCAGTCTGCTGGCGTTCTACACCCGCTTGCTGCAATGGCGTCGTGGGCTGCCAGCACTGGTCAAGGGAGACATGACCTTGCTGCCAGCTCATCCTCAAGTGCTGGCCTTTGTGCGGGAACTCGACGACCAACGCGTGCTCTGCGCCTTCAACTTCAGTGACGAAGCCGTCAACTGGCCCCTGCCCGCAACTTACGCCGCAGCACAGCCCTTAGCTGGCAGCCCGCTGGAAGGTGCAAACCTGAGCGCCGGCGAACTGCAATTGCAACCCTGGGGCGGCCTGTTTGCCGCACTGTGAACATTCAAAAGAAAGCTCAATATGTCCAAGATCGAATTTCGCGATGTCTGCAAGCGCTACCCCTCAGCCCCTTCGCTGACCATCAACAAAGCCAACCTCGTGATCGAGGACGGCGAGTTTTGTGTGTTTGTGGGGCCGTCGGGCTGCGGCAAGTCCACCCTGTTGCGCATGGTGGCTGGCCTGGAAGACATCACCAGCGGCGACATGTTCATCGGCGGTCAGCGCATCAATGATCTGCCCCCCGCCAAGCGCGGCGTGGCCATGGTGTTCCAAAGCTACGCGTTGTACCCGCACATGACCGTGCGTGAAAACATGGCCTTCGGCCTGAAGGTGATGGGCTCGGACACGGCTGCGATCGATGCCAAGGTGCGCGAAGCTGCCGAGGTGCTGCAGCTCACCCCGCTGCTGGACCGCCTGCCCAAGGCCTTGTCGGGCGGCCAGCGCCAGCGTGTGGCCATCGGTCGCGCCATCGTGAAGCAGCCCAAGGTGTTCC
>JBJOJH010000308.1:0-11837 GCA_046046715.1 Pseudomonadota bacterium
CGTGCAGGGCCTGGTTGTTGGCCACGTCCTTGGCCAGATCCCAGGGCTTGTTCTGGTCCACATAAGCGTTGACCTTGTCGGCCAGCAGCATGATTTCACGGGTGGCTTTGCCAAATTCGCGGGCTTCATACAACTGGGCGATGCCGTCGCTGGCGCAGCGTATGTCGTTGAGCAGGGCCGTACCGGTGCCACCAAAGTTTTGTGTGAGCTGGCCTTCAAAGCGTTTGGTCAGGAAGCCGGCAGCCCGGCTGGCGATGTTGACGAACTTGCCGATCAGGTCGCTGTTGACGCGAGCCATGAAGTCGTCGGCATTGAAGTCGATGTCCTCGTTTCGGTTGGAGAGCTTGGCTGCCAGGTAGTAACGCAGCCACTCGGGGTTCATGCCCAGCTTCAGGTACTTGAGCGGGTCCAGGCCGGTGCCCCGGCTCTTGCTCATCTTCTCGCCGTTGTTGACCGTCAGAAAGCCATGCACAAAGACGTTGTCAGGCGTTTTGCGGCCGCTGAAATGTAGCGTGGCAGGCCAGAACAAGGTGTGAAAAGTGACGATGTCCTTGCCTATGAAGTGGTACTGCTCCAACGCCGGGTTGGCCATGTAGGCTTCATAGTCCTGGCCGCGCTTGTCCAGCAGATTCTTGAGCGAAGCCAGGTAGCCGATGGGGGCGTCCAGCCAGACATAAAAGTACTTGCCCGGCGCGTCCGGGATCTCGATGCCAAAGTAAGGTGCATCACGGCTGATGTCCCAGTCGCCCAGGCCCTCGCTCTTGGAGCCATCGGGGTTGGTGCGGATGGTGAACCATTCCTTGATTTTGTTGGCCACCTCGGGCTGCAGCTTGCCGTCTTGCGTCCATTTCTCCAGAAACGCCACACAGCGTGGGTCGGACAACTTGAAGAAGAAATGCTCCGAGCTTTTGAGCTCGGGCTTGGCCCCCGACAGGGCAGAGAAAGGGTTGATCAGGTCGGTGGGGGCGTAGACGGCGCCGCAGACCTCGCAGTTGTCACCGTACTGGTCCAGGGCATGGCACTTGGGGCACTCGCCCTTGATGAAGCGGTCGGGCAAAAACATGTTCTTCTCTGGGTCGAAGAACTGTTCGATGGTCTTGGTTTCGATCAGTGACCCGTCTTTGTTGTCGCGCAAGTCACGGTAAATCTGGCGGGCCAGCTCGTGGTTTTCTGGCGCATCGGTGCTGTGCCAGTTGTCAAAGCTGATATGAAAGCCATCCAGATAAGGCTTGCGGCCTGGGGCAATGTCAGCCACGAACTGCTGCGGCGTCTTGCCGGCTTTTTCGGCGGCAATCATGATGGGCGCGCCGTGGGTGTCGTCAGCGCCACAAAAATCGACCGCGTTGCCCTGCATTCGTTGAAACCGCACCCAGATATCGGCCTGGATGTATTCCATGATGTGGCCGATGTGGAAGTTGCCGTTGGCGTAGGGCAGGGCGGTGGTGACGAAGAGTTGACGTGGCATCTGAAAACGGCTTTCTAGGGAGGGTGGCGATTTTAGTCGGCACCCCCGCGATCTACTGTGCGCCAGGTTTGGGGCGCAGGTGGGCTGTGTCAGGCCGCAAGCAGGGTGTTCAGCAGGCCCAGTGCATCCTGGAATGCGAAGTCGTCGATGGCGACCGTCAGCGCCTTGGTGCGGGCACCAAAATGCTGCTCCAGCGTGGGCCGTAGCTCGGCGTACTTGTCGGCGGCGTCCAGGTCGTCTGCCGCCAGCAAGGTGCGCAGTTCGGCCAGCTGTGCCTGGCTGTCTGCCAGGCTCGCCGCAGGTGCAGAGCCATCTGGCGCGATCTCTAGCCCCAAGACTTGCAGACGGTCGACGGCGGCCTGCAAGGCCTCCTGCAGTGCGTCCAGTTGCTGCGCCAGGCCGGCGTGACCGTCTGTGTGCCCCGCTGTTTTCTCCGCCTGTGCCGCCAGCGACTGCACTTCCTGCAGGCCCAGCGTACCAGCCAGGCCCTTGAGTGAGTGCAGGCGGCGCACCGCAGCGGCTGCGTCTGAGCGAGCCAGCTCGGCGCGCGCATCACTCACATCGGTGCTGTGGTCGGTGGCGAAGCGGCGCAAGAGGCTCGCCAGCCGGGCTGGGTCGCCGCGCAGGTTGCGCAGTGCCGATGTCAGGTCCAGGCCCTCGATGGCAGACAAGGTCTGGCTCAGCTCAGCGTCGGCGGGCTTGGGTGCGGATGCAACATGGCCGCTGGCCGGTGCCGAGCCTTCATCCAGCGCCTGTGGCAGCCATGCCGCCAGCGTGCGGCACAGCAGATCGGGGTCCACCGGCTTGGCAACGTGGTCGTTCATGCCTGCCGCCAGCGCCGCAGCCTTGTCTTCGGCAAAGGCGTTGGCCGTCATGGCGATCAGGGGGGTACTCGCATAGGAGGGCATGGCGCGGATGCGTCGCGCTGCTTCCAGGCCATCCATCCTGGGCATCTGGATGTCCAGCAGGACCAACTCATAGGGGTGTTGCTCGGCCAGAGCCAAGGCGGCTTCACCATCATCGGCAATGTCCACCATAAAGCCCAGGTCCTGCAGCAGCTCGCGCGCAATCTCCTGGTTCATCAGGTTGTCTTCAGCTAACAGGAGGCGGTGACCGGGCTGGAAACGGGGCAGGTCACTGTCTGGTGTCACCGGCAAGGCGCGGCCTGTGTGCCCTTGCTCCCAGGTTTGGGCGATGGTGTCGGCCAGCACGGCGGGCATCACCGGCTTGGGAATAAAGGCTGCAAAAAGGCCGCCTTCTTCGTCTTTGGTGGGGCAGCCCATGCTGCCGCTGACCAGAATGCAAACTGGCTTGAGCTGCAGCGGAAGCTGGGTAATACGCCGGCAGGTTTCCACGCCGTTGAGGTGGGGCATTTGCCAGTCGGTGAACACCATGCGGTAGGGGTCGCCCAAGGCGTCGGCCTCGGCGATGCGCGTCAGGGCCAGCATGCCGGACGACACGGCATCGGCCCGTGCGCCCAGTGTGGTCAGCATGTCGGCCATGGGCTCGCGCGCTTCTTCCATGTCGTCCACCACCAGCACCCGCGTGCGCGCCGGCAAAACGCCATGGGGACGGCTGGGCACTTGATCGGTGATGCCAAACGGAGCCTCAAACCAGAAAGTGCTGCCCACGCCCGGGGTACTGACCACGCCGACATGGCCACCCATCAGATCGGCAAGTCTGCGGGAAATAGCCAGGCCCAGGCCCGTGCCGCCGTAGGTGCGGGTGGTGGAAACGTCGGCTTGCTGAAAGGCGGCAAACAGCTTGCCCTGCTGCTCCGGGGTCAGGCCGATGCCGGTGTCCTTGATATCAAACCGTACCCAGGCCTGCCCAGCTTCCTGGCGAGTGATGGCGCCATGCAGCACCACGCTGCCTTTTTCGGTGAACTTGATGGCGTTGCTGACAAAGTTGAGCAGGATCTGGCCCAGGCGTACGCCGTCACCCAGCAGCACCTCGGGCAGACTGCCGATTTCTGCCACCACCTCCAGGCCCTTGGCTTCTGCCTTGTCGCTGCTCAGGGTGAACACATTGGTGATGACGCGCTCAACTTCAAAATGCGTGGTGTCCAGCGTCATCTTGCCGGCCTCGATCTTGGAAAAATCGAGGATGTCATTGATCACCGCCAGCAGGTGCATGGCGGCCCCCGAGACCTTGTCGAGCTGCTGCTTCTGTCGCTCGTTGGTGGCGTCACGCCGGATCAGGTGGGTCAGGCCAATGATGGCGTTCATGGGCGTGCGGATTTCGTGGCTCATGTTGGCCAGGAAGGCGCTTTTGGCCCGGTTCGCCTGGTCAGCGATTTCTTTGGCCTGGTTCAGGTCCAGGTTGGCGCGCTGCAGGTCCTGGGCCTGCTGCACCAGGACCTCGCTGGCTTCTTCGAGCTTACGGGTGCGTTCGCTGACTCTTTGCTCCAGTTCGTCCCGGTAGCGCATCAACTCGCGCTCGGTTTCCTTGCGCTCGGTGACGTCCACCCAGATACCGGTCAGGCAGTCACGCCCTTGCAGATGCAGGAACCGCATGGAAGTCCAGAAATCGCGGGTTTCTCCCTGTCGGGTGATGCGTTGGCTTTCGTACTCCGAGCCGCCTTGTGCGACGATGGCCTGGACACGCTCGTCTACCTCCGCCTTGCTCAGGTTGGCCTGCACGTCGTAGAGCGTCATGCTGGCAAATTCTTCCCGGCTGTAGCCCAGGGAGCTGCAGGCGGCATCGTTGAAGTTCACGAAAGCCAGCGTGGCCAGGTCAATCATCACGATACCGCTGGGGGCCTGGTTCACGGTGGTGGCGTACAGCTCTTCACGTTCGCGCAGGGCCTCCTGGGCTTCGCTGCGCTCGCGCAGGGCATCGCGAAAGCTGAGCACGGCCTGCGCCATGTCGCCTACCAGCGTGCCCTGGCTTTCTGCCAGCCCGGCCACGGTGGCAAAGTCTGGCTGGCCGGGGGCGTCGGTCTGGCCACGCGCCAGGCTTTGCAAACTCAGGTTCAGGATGTCGAGGCGTCGTGCCAGGCCGCTGGCGACCAAAAACCACAGGCCAATCAAGAGCAGTGTGCCCAGGGCGCTGAAGGTGACCAGGCGCTGACCCAGGCCGCGCAATTCAAGTTCCACCTTGGCGGCATGGGAGCGGGCGTGCTCGGTGTAGGCTGTGGCAATGGCATCAAGTTGGAGTGCGGCGTCAGCGTAGCGGTCATTGGCCTGCATCAGATGTTGCCCGGCCAGCGAATCGTCGATAGCCAGCAGGTCTGTGCTCATCAATACGAATTGCCGAAAGTCCGCAAAGGCCTTTTGAGCAGTGGGTCCATCTACCCGGGCGAGTTTGATGTCGCCGGATGACAGCAGCAGCACCAGACGTTGCTCCAGTGCGGCAACCTCATCCACGATTTGGGAGTGCAAACGGTAGGCCTGTGCTTCGTCTAACTTTTCTGCCCGGGCCGCCTGCAGGGCGAGCGTCACCCGCCGCTGTACCTGCAGCAGCTGCCGCGAAATGGCGGCAGCTTCCGATGCGGCCAGGGAGTCGATCGCAATTTCCTGGGACGCGGCTTCCTGGGCTTCACGCAAGTACCGCTGTGCCCCGTAGTCGAACAAGGCCCCCGCGCTGAGGGCGAGCGCCACCGGAAGAAAAAAAAGCGAGAGGAAGCGAACGCGTTTGAGGCGATGCAGCTTAAAAAAGGTTTTCATGCTCACCCTTGAGGCCGGTCGTCAGGTGGTGTCGGGCTATTTGCCCAGTTGGGACCAGAGTGCAGGGGGAATGCTGCCCAGGTACTCGTAGCCCTGTGCCCCCAGAGGACGTATCACCACCACGGTGCCCTCGGGTTTGACGAAGTAGCCCATCAGGTCGGCCAGGTTGGGGGCGTGGGCCACCACCAGTCGGTTGGAACCAGCCGCCACCGGCGCTGACACCAGCCGGCGGGTCTCGGCAAGCACTGGTTTTTTCTCTTCGGTGGTGAGGTTGGCGGTGTAAGCCAGGCTGATATTGGACTGAAACTGCTTGATCAAGGCCGGAAAGGCAAGCTCGGCAGTTTCTCGGGCCCGGCACATGGGGCTGTGAAACACCTCGCCCACGGGGATTTTGGCCCGGCGCATGGACAGGCCCACATCCCGGGCCAGTTTTCGGCCGTCGTCATTGAGCACGCGCTGGGTGTTGCAGTCCTTGTAATCGACCCGGGGTGCCTGGTCGGCACGGCTGTTGTCGGTGGTGCCGTGGCGCATGTACAGCACAAAACCACCTTGCTGAATTTGCGCCAGCAGGGCGGCATCGGCCAGGCGCTCGGTAAACACCGGTACCTCGCCTGCCGCCTGCGCAGCATGGAGGCAAGTGCCCAGTAGCAGGGCCAGGAAATGTCGTTTTAAAAGGGGCAATGTCATGGTCAAAGAGGCTAGGTTCGAGCGCGGTTGGGTTCAGGCATGTGCGACGGGTGCGTCGACATAGCGCTCGGCGATGTCGGTAAAGGTGTCGATGAGCCCGGTGAAGGCGTCCACGATGTCGGGGTCGAAATGCTTGCCACGCCCGTCCACGATGATCTGCACCGTGTCTTGCAGAGAGAAAGCCGGCTTGTAGTGGCGCCGCGACATCAGAGCGTCAAACACATCTGCAAGTGCCATTAACCGGGCGCACAGAGGTATGGCGTCGCCGCTAAGACCCTGCGGATAACCCGAGCCATCCCACTTTTCGTGATGGCTGGCAGCAATGTGCTGGGCGGTCTCCAAAAAGGCCAAGGGCCCGGCGGCATCGGTGACATTCACCTGCTGCATGGCCTCGCCAATAGCCTGGGCGCCGATGGCGGCGTGCGTTTTCATGATCTCGAATTCTTCGGGGGTCAGCTTGCCCGGCTTGAGCAAGATCGAGTCCGGGATGCCCACCTTGCCGATGTCGTGCAAAGGGGCTGCCTTGGCGATGCGCTGGCGCTGGTCTTCAGTGGCCAGGGCTTCACTGAAACGTGGATGGGTCTTGAGTGTGCCCATCAGCGCCTCGATGTAGGCCTGGGTGCGGTGCAGGTGGTTGCCGGTTTCGTTGTCGCGCTTTTCAGCCAGGGTCGCCATGGCCTTGAGGCTGAAGTCTTTGATCGTCTCGTTTTCGGCCATGCGCCGATGCACCTCGGCATCGAGAAAGGCGTTCTGGTCACTGAGGCGGTCACGCGCTTTTTTCAGTTCGAGATGGGCCCGTACCCGCGCCAACAAGAGGGCGGGCTTGATGGGCTTGGTCACATAGTCGACCGCGCCCAGGCTCAGGCCACGCTCCTCGTCGTCGGCGCCGTCCATGGCAGTGACGAAGATCACGGGGATGTGTTGCAAATGCGGCTGTGCGCGCAGGGACTGCAGCACCTGGTAGCCGTCCATCTCCGGCATCATGACATCGAGCAGGATGAGGTCGGGCTGCGGTGCCGTGTCTACGACTTGCAAGGCGCGCAGCCCTGAATTGGCTACCCTCACATGGAAATAGGGCCGAAGCAACTGCCCGATCACGGTGAGATTTTCTTTGGTGTCATCCACCACCAGCACCGTCAACTGCGTACCCTGGGCGGCTTCATTCATGGACATTGGGAAGACGCCTCCTGGCGCAAGAAAGAACACAAAACACAAAATTGATTATCAGATAAGTACACTGCGCCCCACCCCAAGCAGGAGAAATGAATGACGGTGACAGAACAGGCCCTGATGGGCGCATTGGCAGGCGTGACAGACCCCACCACGGGTCGCGAGTTTGTGGCGTCTAAAGCGATCAAAAAAATGGCTATTGCGGGCGGTGCGGTGTCCTTTGAGTTGGAGCTGCCTTACCCAGCGCGCAGCCTGTGGCCTGCCATGCGCCAGGCCCTGACCGATGCTGCCATGACCTTGCCGGGAGTGGCGGAGGTCCGGGTCAACATCGTGACGCAGGTGGCTGCCCATGCGGTGCAACGCGGCGTGCAGATGCTGCCGGGCGTGAAAAACATCATTGCGGTGGCCTCCGGCAAGGGCGGTGTGGGCAAAAGCACCACAGCAGCCAATTTGGCCCTGGCGCTGGCCGCCGAAGGAGCGAACGTGGGTTTGCTCGATGCCGACATCTATGGCCCCAGCCAGCCCATGATGATGGGCATAGAAGGTCGCCCCGACACCGCAGATGGCAAGACCATGGAGCCTTTGGTAAACCACGGCGTGCAGGTCATGTCGATTGGTTTCTTGGTGAACAAGGACGACGCCATGATCTGGCGCGGCCCCATGGCCACCCAGGCGCTCGAGCAACTGCTGCGTCAAACCAACTGGAAAGACCTGGACTACCTGATCGTCGACATGCCCCCAGGCACGGGAGACATACAGCTCACGCTCTCCCAGCGCGTGCCCATGACCGGCGCTGTGATCGTCACCACACCGCAGGACATTGCCCTGTTGGACGCCCGCAAAGGCATCAAGATGTTCGACAAGGTGGGTGTGCCGATTTTGGGCATCGTCGAAAACATGGCCGTGCATGTGTGCAGCCAGTGTGGACACGCCGAGCATATTTTTGGGGCCGATGGTGGCAAGCACCTGGCCGAGGCCAACCAGACCGATTACCTGGGCGCCTTGCCGCTGGACATCCGCATCCGTCTGCAAGCCGACACCGGCCAGCCCACGGTGGTGTCCGATCCCGAAGGCGATATCGCTGGCATCTACAAGGCGGTGGCACGCAAGGTGGCGGCCACGGTGGCGGCCAAGTCCAAGGATTTTTCGTCCAAGTTTCCCACCATCACCATCAGCAAGAACACCTGAGTTGGCACGCCGCGCGACGCCATGAACCTGCTGTCAGCCATGCGCTACCTGGTGGCGCTGAACGAGCACCGCCACTTTGGGCGGGCCGCGCAGGCCTGCCACATCACGCAGCCGGCACTGTCCAATGCCTTGCGGGCCCTGGAGAGCGAGTTCAATGTGGTGATCGTCAAGCGCGATCGCAGCTACGCCGGCCTGACCCCGGAAGGCGAGCGGGTGCTGGCCACCGCCCAGTTCATGCTGCACGAACATGCCCAGCTGCAGCAGCAACTCAAGGGTGATGCCCAGGTGCCGCGGGGTCCGCTGTGTGTGGGTGCGGTGCCAACGGCGGTGCCGATTGCCGCACGCTTTGCGGCCATGTTGCAGGCTCGGCATCCGGGGTTGCAGCCCACGGTGCTCTCGCTCAGTTCTTTAGACCTGGAGCAGCGGCTGAATGATCTGTCGGTCGACCTGGCGCTGGGTTACACCGACCGCATGGGCCTGCTGGGCGCGCGCCCAAGCCGGCTGGTCGCGTGGCCCCAGTACACCGAGCATTATTTTTTGTTGCGCCGCTCACCCAAGCCCCAAGGCAGTGGCTTGAGGATAGGCCCCAAGATGCGATGGAAAGACGCCGCCCGTTTGCCCCTGTGCCTGTTGACGCCAGACATGCATAACCGCACCCTGGTCGATGCGGCCTTCACCACGGCCGGGGCCACCGTGACGGCGACCATCGAAACCAACTCGATTTTGACCATGGCCCTGAGTGTGATCGCCGGCGAGGTCTGCAGCGTCATGCCGGGCGCCCTGATCGGTACGGTGCGTGGTTATGGCGAGCTCGAAGCCCTGCCCCTGGTCAGCCCCGAGGTGCTGACACCCATCGGTTTCATGTCCAACGCTGGAGTCCGACCCTCGCGGGCCTTGGAAGCTGCCTTGCAACTGGCACAAGACGGGGCCTGGCTGCGCCATGCTGCGGCCCACAGTGGCTTGCTGGTGGCCTGAAACGCGCTCAGTCCGCGAACTTCACCACCGCCACTGGCGGCAAGGCTTTCCTTGCACCAATCAATCTTTTACTTGTATACAAAGGCCACCTTATAGAAGAAGCCGCTCTTTTTTCTTTGATCGGACTTCTGGTTGACATAACTCTCAATGACCACCGACCAGACCAAGTTGCCCGCTTCGTCAAGTTGCCCCACCTCCCTGGAGCCTGTGACCAGAATGTTGCCGTTCTTCAATAGCTCTACTGTGCGCAGCGGGGTCCAAGTTCCCGGCTCTGGTTTAAACAAGGGCTCACGTTGCCTAGTCTCTTTTTGCAGGATCAGTTGGCTGCTGTCTCGGTAGTGGATGGCAAACAAATATCCCCCCTTGTAGGGCACCGGGTCATGGACGTTCCTTGCATTCATGTACCGCACCACCACCTTTCCGTCCTTGAATCGCAGGAACTGGTTGTAGTTGCGCAGGCTGATTAGATATTCACCTTCTGCAAGTTGCTGGATCGCGTTGATATGGGTGTTTGAATAGCGCTCGCCCTGGGATGAATTCCGCTCTTTGGCATCCAGCCCCAACTGTTCGGCGAAGAGCTGCATGACGATTTTTCCGCTGGGATCCACCTCCGTCACGATTGGATCGACGTCAGCATCCCACCCGTTTACAAAGACGGTGTTTCCGTTGGGGAGCCGGTCCGCATCATGGTCTATGTACCGAGTCTTGTACTGCCATACGACTTCCCCCTTGCGATTGACCTCGAACACCCCTGCCTCGGGTATTGCGAGCAAAAAATTGTCCGATGAAGGCAACCACTCGACGTCTGTTCCTGACGAAAGCTTGCCGCCAAAGCTCATGGTGAAAGGTATAGAGTATTCCCAGGTGACTTTCCCGGTCATGTCCATCTCAATCAGCTTTGACTGGTTCACGTCGACAAATGCGATTCTGCCGATCTGCACACTCCCTTGTTGGCTGACCCCAACCACGCCCAGCTGGTCTCCAACGGAAGCGATGGCAGCCGGCGTATGGGTCGCCATTAAGAGCAAAGCAGTGGCATACAGGAGGATGCGTGCAATGTGAATTTGGAAGCTGGTCTTCATAAAGTGCATCAAAAGGAAATAGGCGTGTCGCTGGTCCACCAGAGGCTATGCCTCTCAATTGGGTCAGCGAGTTCTAGAGCAATGGAACAAGTCAACTAGGCAATAGCAGGGTACACCTTCTGTCCGCGACAGCTTAGCCCTTTTAACCTAAATCCGGCATTTACCCAGATGCCGACAGTGCCTCGGGTGGTCTTAGTGGGCCAATTTTGGGGGCGATTTTGTCGCTCACATAGCGCATCGGCACTGCCCAGGGGGCCTGTCGCTTTGAACTGCTCCGCAGAGAGTCTGACATGCTGCAAAGCCGCGCGGATATTGGTGATCAAGGACTTGAGGATGCTGGTCTTGGCATGCATGGGTGTCAGGTAGAGCGTCGGCACATTCAAACTTTGAATCAAGCCATGCGGCGATTCAATTAGACAGATTGAACCTCCCCAAAGATACTTCCGGCTTTTCAGCATGCGATGGTGTGGGGCATCTTTCCGCATAAAAGGAGGCATACATGTCAGAACAAGCCGGATTTTTGGACAAGGAGCGCATCATTGCGGGGCCGGGCTTTAACCGATGGCTGGTGCCACCGGCCGCGCTGGCCATCAAGTGTGGGCCTGAAGGGGGTTACTTTGCCCAGCTCTTCACCACCACCAGCGACTGGCAGATTTCGATCCTGGGCTGGATGTACACCTTGTTCTTTGTGTTGGGTGGTGTGCTGTATTTCAGTGTGCCGAGCAGTGCGGATGTGGATTGAGCGCTGCAAAATTCTTCGCCTGATTTTTTAGTTTGGCCCTTATGACCATGAATCCATCTGCCTCTTCTGCCATCGTCCCAACCGTGCAAAGCGTGACATTAGGCTCGGTCGACGACATGCGCGAGCGCATTCGTCGCAAAAGCAAGCTCAAGGGCCGTCAGGCTGACGAGCTGTCCCTGGAGGCAGTGCGCAGCTTGATCGGATTTGGGCCACACCGGCGTGACCTGCTGATCGAGCACCTGCACAAGCTCAACGATGCCTATCGTTGCCTGCACGACCACCATTTGGTGGCCTTGGCCAAGGAGATGAACATTTCCATGGCCGAAGTGTTTGAGGTGGCGACCTTTTATCACCACTTCGAAGTGGTGCGGGGGGATGAAAAGGCTCCCGGTCTGCTGGTGCGGGTGTGCGACGGCCTGAGTTGTGAGCTGGCCGGTGCCCAGGACCTGCTGGCGCGTCTACCAGCCATTTTGGGCCAAGGGGAGGGCGCCGATGTGCGGGTGGTGGCTGCGCCCTGTGTGGGGCGCTGCGAACAGGCACCGGTGGCCGTGGTGCACCAGAACCCGGTGATTCAGGCCAGTGTCGACAAAGTGGCGGTGGTGGTTGCCCAGGCGGCGGGCAAACAGGCGCCTGCAAGGTCTACCCCGACATCGGCAGCACAGACATTTGCCGCTGCTGATTTTGCAGAGAGCAGTGTCTCTCCCTCCCGGGCTGAGCAAGTCGTTTCTCCCGATGTTGTAGGTTTTGAGGCCTATCGTGCCCAGGGCGGCTATGCCCTGGCAGAAGCGCTGGCCGCTGGGCGGCGCGACCCCCTGGCCGTCATTCAGACCATGGAAGACTCGGGTCTGCGCGGTCTGGGT
>JBJOJH010000309.1:0-2793 GCA_046046715.1 Pseudomonadota bacterium
TAAAGGTTAGCCACCGACCGGAAGCGAGTCTTGCGTGGTGACCGGGTAACCGGCGCTGCGAAGCGTAGACAGCAGAAAAGGGGATTTATTTTCCCTACTCTAAAACGGCCGCTGTTGGCCGATTGCTGCCTGTCGTGGACGACCGTTTAACTTCAAAGCCTGACTGGATTGCAAACTGCTGACACGCGTAGATTCTGTTTTCGACTCGTTTAATGCCGTCGATGCCAGGCCATAAACAGAGAGGAAACAACCGCTCGAAAATTCGAGCCATAGACTCTAGAGCCAGTGGGTAGTCGGAGTCATGTTCCTGCAACCATCAAATCCAGATTCTGCACCGCCGCTCCAGCGGCTCCCTTCCCAAGATTGTCAAACACCGCAGCCAACAAAACCTGCCCCGTCTCATCATTTTCACACACCACCAATCGCAAACTATCAGTCCCGTTAAGCGCCTGAGGATCAAGGCACGTCAACCCTTTGGCCTCCTGCATCGACATCACCTGTACATGGTCCGCATCGACGTAGTGCTGCATAAGACACGCATGCAACCGCAGCGCATCCACGCCCGGCGCCAACAAGCGAAGTTGCAACGGTATGGTCAGCACGATCCCCTGCCGAAAAGCCCCATAAGCCGGCACAAACATCGGCCGCTCCATCAGACCGCTTTGCTGCTGAATCTCCGGAATATGTTTGTGTGCCAGCCCCAGACCATAAACCTGAAACGCGGGTGCCTGTGATGCGCCCTCTGCCTCATACTCTTGCACGCCGACGCGCCCTTTTCCGGAGTAGCCCGACACAGCATGAATGTTCGTCGGGTAGTCCCTGGGCAGCAACCCGGCCTCCAGCAATGGGCGCAGCAGCCCTATCGCCCCGGTGGGATAGCAACCAGGATTGCTGACCCTCCGTGCCGTGGCGATGCGTTGGGCCTGCTGCGAGTTCATCTCCGCGAAACCATAGGTCCAGTCTGGATGGGTGCGGTGCGCCGAACTCGCATCGATCACCCGAACGGCGGGGTTTTCGATGCTCGCTACAGCGTCGCGTGCGGCTTGGTCGGGCAAGCAGAGAATCGCGATGTCGCAGGCGTTGATGATTTCGGCGCGACGTTGCGGATCCTTGCGATGTTCGGGGCTGAGCGTGATAAGCCGCAGGTCGGTCCGGTCGCGTAGACGTTGATGGATTTGCAACCCGGTGGTGCCTTGGTCGCCGTCGATGAATATAAGAGGACTTGTCATGGAATGCTCTCGGACATAGGAAATCAGGAGTTCCAATCTTCAGTGAGAGGCTAAGATAGGAAAAGTTGAATTTCCAAACGATGAAATTCAGTTTTTCTGAACAAGGAGTGACTCATGCGCGAAATCAGCCTGGACCGTCTGCGCACGTTGGTGGCCATTGCCGACCTGGGTTCGTTTGCCGAGGCGGCCCGTGTGCTGCACCTCGCGCCACCCACGGTCAGTTTGCATATTGCCGACCTGGAGTCGCGGGTTGGCGGCAAGCTGTTGTCGCGCACGCGTGGGCGCGTTCAGCCTTCGGCGCTTGGAGAAACACTGGTGGAGCGCGCGCGGCGCCTGTTGGCGGATGCGGAGCAGGCGCTTGAGGACGTGGAGCGTCAGGTGCAGGGCTTGGCCGGGCGTGTGCGGCTGGGTGCCTCCACAGGGGCCATCGCACAGTTGATGCCGCAAGCTTTGGAGACGTTGGGCCAACGCCATCCCGCTATCGATGTGCAGGTCGCGGTGCTCACGTCGCAGGAAACTTTGAAGAAACTTGCCGAGGGCTCTTTGGAGATCGGTCTGGTCGCGCTGCCACAGACCCCGGTGAAGGAGTTGCGGATCGAGCCATGGCGGCGGGACCCGGTCATGGCCTTCTTGCCGGCTCGCTGGGAATGCCCGGATGTTGTTACCCCCGGTTGGCTGGCCGCTCAGCCATTAATTCTGAATGACAACACTACTCGGCTTTCGCGCTTGACCTCGGAGTGGTTCGCCAGTGATGGACGGCAGCCCACGCCGCGTATTCAACTGAACTACAACGATGCGATCAAAAGCCTAGTGGCGGCCGGTTATGGTGCGACGTTGTTGCCGCATGAAGCCTCCACGCCATTGCCCGATACCAGGATCGTCATGCGGCCATTACAGCCCTTATTGTGGCGTCAACTTGGTATTGCCCACCGTGGTGGGGACGTCGAGCGGCCTACGCAACATGTGCTGGATGTGTTGTGGGGGTTGAGTGCGGGCTAGGGCGATGTTGTCAGAGAAAGGACCGCTTTCGACCCGGTCATACGGTGATTGAGGTCCCAGGCGTCAGCTACCGCACCTGAAGCCGTCGTTCATCGCTCCAAAGCCGGAGCCTGTCTCCGTTCGCCCAGGCCAGGGCATCGTAGTACTTGTGCAGCAGCTCGGTAATGGCGGCGGTGTCGTCGGTCATGGGGTTTCCTTGGGGTTGGCGGTGAGGACTGCCTGGACGCGTGCTTGCAGCACGGGCAGCACGTCTTGTTGGAACCAGAGGTTGCGCACCAGCCAGCGATTGTTGCGCGGGCTAGGGTGAGGCAGGGGGAACGCTTGCGGCCAGTGCTCGCGCCAGGCTTCGACCACCCGGGTGAGCGGCGTCTTGCCAGTGCCGAGGTGGTAGTCCATGGCGTAGCTGCCCAGCACGATGATCAGCGACAGGCGCTCGAAGCGCTGCATGAAGGCTTCGCGCCAGGCGGGGGCGCACTCCGGGCGTGGCGGCAGGTCACCGCTTTTACCGGTGCCCGGATAACAGAAGCCCATGGGCAGAATGGCGATGCGGGTAGGGTCGTAGAAG
>JBJOJH010000310.1:0-4343 GCA_046046715.1 Pseudomonadota bacterium
TACTGGGGTAGGCTTCCCAGCCGGAAATGGCCCTTAAGCTGAGGCCTGGGGCTTACTTCACCCAGGTGTTGAGCTGGATGATGGGCAGCAGCACGGCCAGCACGATCAGCATGACGATCAAGCCCATGCCCACAATCAGCAGTGGCTCCAGCAGTGTGGCCATCTGCAGCGCACGGCGTTGCACTTCGGTGCCCAGCTGCCTGGCGGCACGATCCAGCATCACCGGGAGCTGGCCGGTCTGTTCACCCAATCGGGCAAACATGCCCAGCAGCCCTGGAAATCGTTTTTTCTGGGCCAGGGCGGAGGCCAGCGGGGCACCTTCGCGCACCAGAACCAGCGCGTCCAGGGCATCGGCACGCATGGCCCGGTTCGACAAGGTGTCGGCTGCCGCCTGCAGCGCTTTCAGGATGGGCACGCCCGCACCCGCCAGCATGGCCAGCGTGCCGGCAAAGCGGGCCGCGTTGTAGCCTCGGGACAGCTTGCCCAGCAAGGGCAGGGTCAGCCAGGTGGCGTCAAAGCGCTCGCGAAAGGCGGCACTGCGCCAGGCGATACGAGCGGCTACACCGGCACCCATTAGCGCCAGGGCGATCAGCCAGCCCTGGTGGCGGACAAAATTCCCCAAGGCCAGCATGATGACCGTTAGCGTGGGCAGGGCGCGCTTGCTGCCGGCAAACACCTCGGCCACTTGCGGCACTACATAGCCAAGTAAAAACATGACGATGGTGATGGCCACCAGCGTGACGATGGCCGGGTAGAGTGCAGCGCCGATCAGCTGCGAGCGCAGCGCCTGGCTTTGTTCCAGGTCGTCCGCCAGGCGCTCCAGCACCAGGCCCAGCTTGCCGCTGTGCTCGCCCGCACCCACCACCGCGCAATAGGTGTCCGAGAACTCGCGGGGATGCTGCGCCAGCGCCATGGCAAAGGCGGTGCCGCCGTTAACCTCGGCGCGCAGGCTGGCCACCAATTGACGTTCGGGCTCGTTGTCAGCTTCATCCGACAGCGCTGTCAGCGCCCGCTCCAAGGGCAGACCACTGGTCACCAGGCCTGCAATCTGCCGGGTCCAGATGGCCAGCTGGGTGGCATTGAAAACACGTTTTTCCCAGAGCGTGGTGTTCCAGACCGAGGTGCCGGGCGCGCTGGTGCCGGCAGAGTCTGCACCCAGCAGTTCCACAGCCAGCGGCACCAGAGATTGCGCCCGCAGCAGGCCGCGGGCTGCACGGGCGGTGTCGGCCTCGATCACGCCTTTGCGTTGTTCACCGGCGGCGGTCAGGGCTTCGAATGCGTAAGCTGGCATGGCTGTTCAGCGTGCCTTGGCTGATGTTGAGAGGGCATCCAGCTCGCGATGGCGCTTGAGGGTGTTCCAGCGTGCGGCAAAGGCCTGTTCCAGCAACTCCACCAGGTAAACAGACCGGTGTTGGCCCCCAGTGCATCCGATCGCCACGGTGACGTAGCTGCGGTGGTTGTCTGCCATTTTGTGCAGCCAATCGTTCAGGAATTGCTCGATGTGAGCTTGCATGCGGGCAACGTCGGTCTGCTCCTTCAGGTAGGCTGCCACCGGCGCATCCCGACCCGTGAGCACCCGCAGCTCGGGTTCGTAGTGGGGGTTGGGCAGCATGCGCACGTCAAACACAAAGTCGGCGTCGGTAGGGATGCCGCGTTTGAAGGCAAACGATTCAAACACCAGCGTCATCTGACTTCCGTTCAGACTGATCAAGCCTTTGACGTAGCCCATGAGCTGCGCCGGGCGAATCATGCTGGTGTCGATCACATGCGACAGGCTGCGCAAATTTCCCAGGAGCTGGCGTTCCAGCTCCAGCGCGTCTATCAAATCCCGGCGTTGATCGGACTCGGTGCCCACAGCGTCGTGTTTCGACAAAGGGTGGCGACGCCGGGTTTCCGAGTAGCGCCTCAGCAAAATGTCGGTCGTGGCATCCAGGTACAGCAGCTTCACGGCAATGCCGCGCTGGCGCAGGGCGTCTAGCAATTGCGGCAGTTGGGGCAGGGAGGCGGGGCTGCGCACGTCCATGGCCACTGCCACCCGGGTGGCCTGATAGGTCTGCTCCAGGTCGATGAGAGCCGTCAATAATTCGGCGGGCAGGTTGTCCACGCAGTAAAAGCCAGCGTCTTCGAGGGCATGCAGTGCCACCGATTTGCCCGAGCCCGACATACCGGTGATCAGAACCAGCTCCATGCTGCTCGCTCCCTGGGAAGGCGACGTGACTTTGTTCATGCGCGACTCAAGGTGGTTTGCAGCATCTCACGTGCATGCGCCAGGCTGGTGTCAGAGCGACGCTCGCCGCCCAGCATGCGGGCAATTTCTTCAACGCGCTGCTCGCCCGCCACCTGCGTGACCATGCTGTGGGTTTGATGGTCGACCAGTTGCTTGGCCACCACCAGGTGATGATCAGCACAGGCCGCCACCTGGGGCAGGTGGGTCACCGCCAACACCTGGCGATCCAGACCCAGCCGCTGCATCAGCCGCCCCACTGTTTCAGCTACTGCGCCACCCACGCCAGCATCGACCTCGTCAAACACCAGGGTTTGAGCGGTGCCCAGCTGGCTGGTGGTGACCGCAATGGCCAGCGCCATACGCGACAACTCGCCGCCAGAGGCCACCTTGCCCACAGGGCGGGGGCTGCTACCTGCGTGCCCGGCGACCAAAAAGCTGATGTCTTCCAGTCCACTTTGCTGCGGCTCGGGTGTTTTTTGCAGGGCGACCTCAAACCTGCCACCTGCCATGCCCAGGCCTTGCATGGCTTGCGTGATGGCCTGAGCCAATTGCGGTGCTGCCTTTTGGCGGGTTTTAGACAGAGCCTGGGCTTGCGCCATGTAGGCCGCTTTCAGTTCGGACTCCTTGCCCTCCAGGGCCGCCAGGTCTGCCGCTGCATCCAGTCGTCCCAGTTCGGACTTCCAATGGTCCAGCAGGGCGGGCAAGTCTTCGGGGCTGCGCTTGTAGCGCCGGCTCAGGCTCATCCAAAGGCCCATGCGTTCGTCGAGCTCGGCGAAACGGTCAGGATCCAGCTCGGTTTTGCGCAGGTAGGCACGCAGGCTGTGCACCACGTCTTCCAGTTGCGCCACGCTAGAGGCCATCAACTCGCTCATCGCCGCGAATGCAGGCTCGATGTGTTGCTGGTCTTCGACCTGCTGCTGTGCGGTGTTGAGCTGGGACAGAACATTGATGTCGCTATCGTCCAGTAACTGCAGCGCTCCAAAGGCCGCATCCATCAAGGCTTGGGCGTGCGACAGGCGGCTGTGTTCGGCGTTGAGCTCATCCCATTCGTCAGCGCGCGGTGCCAGTTTGTCGACTTCCCCGATTTGCCATGCCAGCCGTTCTCGCTCGCTCTGCAACGAGTCCTGCGCTGATCGGGCTTCGGTCAGCGCTCTTTGAGCTGCGCGCCACTGTTGCCAGCACAGCGTCAAGGGGGCAGTGTCTGCTCGGGCATAGGCATCCAGCAATCCGCGTACAGCATCCGGGCGGGTCAGGCTTTGCCAGGCATGCTGGCCATGTATGTCGAGCACTTGCTCGCCCACTTCACGCAATTGCGCAGCGGTGGCTGGGCTGCCGTTGATCCAGCCACGGCTTTTACCTTGCTGGTCCACCGTGCGGCGCAGCAGCAGCGTGTCTGCTGCATCAAAGCCTGCGTCTTCCAGCCAGGTGATCAGAGCAGGCGTGCTGTCAAACTCCACACTCACATCCGTGCGAGCTGCACCTTCGCGGATCACGCTGGTTTCGGCACGCGCGCCTGTGGCCAGTTGCAGTGCATCAATCAAGATCGATTTGCCGGCGCCGGTTTCACCGGTCAATGCCGTGAAGCCCACAGAAAGATCCAGCTCCAGCTCGCGCACGATCACAAAGTCCCGCAGGACGATACGCTTCAAGGCCACTCAGGCGCCCCCTTCGTTCCAATGCAGTTTTTGGCGCAGCGTGCCAAAGTAGGTCCATCCCTTGGGATGTAAAAAGCGAACCACATGCTCGGACCGCCGGACCACGATGCGGTCCCCGTGCAGCAGCGAGGCCAGCGATTGCATGTCGAAATTGGCGCTGGCATCCCTTCCAGCAACGAGTTCGATCACCACCTCGGTGGAGTCCGAGAGCACGATGGGTCGGTTCGAGAGCGTGTGCGGTGCAATCGGCACCAGCACCCATCCGTCAATTGAGGGGTGTATTAACGGTCCGCCGGCCGACAAGGCGTAGGCACTCGAGCCTGTGGGGGTCGCAATGATCAGTCCGTCGGCACGCTGGTTGGCCACAAAATGGCCGTCCACTTCGACCCTCACCTCCACCATGCCCGATGTTCCACCCCGATGCAGAACCACATCATTCATGGCCAAGGCATCAAACATAC
>JBJOJH010000311.1:0-3233 GCA_046046715.1 Pseudomonadota bacterium
TCCGGACTCGCTCCTTCTTCCAGATGTTCTTCTGAGCTTGCGTCGGCAACTGCAGCCAGGGAGGGCTCCGTTGAGTCTATGTTTTCTGTCAGGTAGGGCGAAATCGGAGCCTTTTGTTGACGGGTTTTGTAGAAGCCAAATGCACCCAGCAAGGCCAACAGCAGCCCCGCTGCAGGTATGACCATTGGGCTGGCCAAAAAGGCTTCCAGCGTGCCAGAGGTCTCGGGTGTGGGCGAGGCCTTGGCCGTTGTAGACGGTGTTGCGGCCGGAGCAGTGATTGCCGGCGCTACCTGCAGGGTAGCCTGGTCGGCAGACGCGCTTGACCCTTGGGCAGGGGCGGCAGAGGAGGTTGTAGCCGCGCTCGTGCCACCAGCGCTGGCTTGCGAGCTCACTTTTTCCAGAGTCTCTATATTTTTGCGGATCTCCGCCGCACGCTGGTCGTCTTCGCTCTTCTGTTGTTTCTTGGCGATGGCATCGAGCGCTTTGTTTTCACTGTCCGGGTCTCTGGAAAGCGTCAGTCTGTCGGGCACGATGTTTGTTTGCTGGTTCTCCAGGACTTTGGTTTGCACACGGCCCTGATCTCCTCGATCGGCGGAAGCGCTCTCGACTTTGACTGCGTTGGAGGCCAGATTTTTCCGGAAGTCGTTGAAATCCCTGCTATGGGCGCTGATGATTTCTTGTGCCTGCTCTGCTGAGGTCGACAACACCTGTTCCTCAGTCGGCAATTGCAGCCGTGAATCTCTTTTGATCCAGTTGATGTTGTCCTGGATAAAAGCCTGTGGGTTGTTCCTCAACATCGCCACCAGCATTTGATCCAGCGAGACATGGGCAAGTTTGTGAGCACTGGCAATCTTGCTGGCGGTATCGCCTGGCTTCACGGTCACGGTGCGATCCTGGGGCGCTGTCACGGGTTCAAGCGTTTTTACCTTGACGGGTGCCGGTGCCTTTTTCTCTTCTGTGGGGACTGGCATCATTGGGACCACCGCAGGTTCACTTGGTGTAGCCGAAAGCTGTGCCAGGTTGGGGGCGGGGCTCGGTCGCTCCGTTGTGGGCGTGGGCGGTGCCAGCAGGAGTGTGTAATCGCGAATCAGGCGTCCCGTGGTCCAACGGGCTTCCACCATCAAATCGATAAAGGGTGCGTTAACAGGCACGTCGTTCCCGATCTGGAGAAAGGGCCGTTTGTCCGCAGGCTGGCGAAGGTTAACCCTTATCTTGCCCAATGCAGCAGGAAATTCCATGCCTGCGGCACGGTAGATGGCAGGGGCTGCCAGTGCGACCGTGAGGCTGGCTGCCTCTTCAGGCGTGATCTCCGGAAGATCAATTTCCGCTAGCAGGGGTTCGCCCAACACAGACTGAACTGTGACACGGCCGAGGGCCAACGCCCACACAGGAGACGACGGCAGCATCAACAATGTGGCGACCAGGCTGCTGACAGCGGCCAAGGGCTTCAAACCCACCCGTGGGTGAGTGGCTTTGCTCTGACGTGTGGCAGGCAGGCAATTCATGGTGGGGTTTTCCTAGGCTATCCATCGGGGAAATTGACGCCGGCAGCGACGTCGGCGGGGGGAAGTTAACACAGTATTCAACTTCGACATCCGCTGGCCCAGAGGGATTTCACACAGGTTGACTCATAAAAAAACGGCCTGCCTTTGTTAGGCAGGCCGTTGTCAACATGCAAGGCTGGCTTTATGCGTCCAGCAGGATGCGCAACATGCGGCGCAGCGGCTCAGCGGCACCCCACAGCAGTTGATCACCGATAGTGAATGCACCCACGTACTCTGGGCCCATGGCCAACTTGCGCACGCGGCCCACAGGGATGGTCATGGTGCCGGTCACTGCCACGGGGGTCAGGTCCTTGATGGTGGCTTCACGGGTGTTGGGCACCACTTTGACCCACTGGTTGTCGGCGGCGATCATGGCCTCGATGTCGGCCACAGGCACATCCTTCTTCAACTTGAAAGTCAGGGCCTGGCTGTGGCAGCGCATGGCACCCACTCGCACGCAGAAACCATCCACAGGGATGGCTGCCGAGCCAAAGCTCTCGCCCATACCCAGAATTTTGTTGGTCTCGGCCATGCCTTTCCACTCTTCTTTCGACATGCCGTTGCCCAGGTCTTTGTCGATCCAGGGAATCAGCGAGCCACCCAGGGGAGCACCAAAGTTAGCGGTCTCAGCACCCGTCAGGGCACGCTGCTTGGCAATCACCTTGCGGTCGATTTCCAGAATCGCGCTCTTGGGGTCATCCAGCAAGGCTTTGACTTCGGCGTTCAGAGTGCCGTATTGGGTCAACAGTTCGCGCATGTGCTGCGCGCCGCCACCAGATGCCGCCTGGTAAGTCTGGGTGCTCATCCATTCGACCAAGCCTGCTTTGTACAAAGCGCCCACGCCCATCAGCATGCATGAGACGGTGCAGTTGCCGCCTACCCAGTTCTTGCCACCGTGGGCCAGGGCATTCTTGATCACGGGCATGTTGACCGGATCCAGAATGATCACGGCATCTTTCTCCATGCGCAGAGTCGACGCGGCGTCAATCCAGTGGCCATTCCAGCCTGCTGCGCGCAGCTTGGGAAATACCTCGGAGGTGTAATCACCGCCCTGGGCGGTAATGATGATCTCGCAGCGCTTGAGCTGCTCGAGGTTGAAGGCGTCTTGCAGCGTGGTTTCGTTCTTGGCCATCGCTGGGGCTTTGCCACCGGCGTTGGATGTAGAGAAGAACAGCGGCTCGATCAGGTCAAAGTCTTTTTCCTGAATCATGCGGTCCATCAGAACCGAGCCGACCATGCCGCGCCAGCCGACCAATCCTACTAACTTGCTCATTTCATCGCCCTTTCATATAAAACAGTGTGACTTGACTGTTTTCCCGGCTCGTCTGGCCGGGGAGGGCGCACGACGAACCAGGCTGATCAGCCCTTAATAGTCGTGGTTTGGGTGGTGTTTGCACGCACAGCAACACCCGTCTTGACGACTGATGCTGATTTCATGGAGATCTCGCGGGCGTTAAACATTTGTAAATTGTACTGGAGGCTTGCTGAGACCAGGCTTACAGCCCGGTCGCAGGGTTCACGCCAGTGCCTTGACCACTGCATCACCCATTTCTCGGGTGCTGACTTTGATGGTGCCGGCACTGTAGATGTCCCCTGTGCGTAGGCCGAGTGCCAGCACTTTTTGCACCGCCGCTTCGATGCGCTGGGCCGCTTCTTCCTGGTTCAGGCTGAAACGCAACATCATGGCAG
>JBJOJH010000312.1:0-2696 GCA_046046715.1 Pseudomonadota bacterium
CGGGTGCCGGCCTGCTGGCGCAAACCGCCGTCGATCCTCAGGCTGCTGCTGCCATGCGTATGCGGCTTCAAACGCTGGCTGCCAGCCTGCAGGACTGGACCTTCACCGGATCCGTGTTGGAGCGCAAAGCTCAGGCGGGACTGGGTCTCGATGTGGCTGTAAAAACCGGCACGGAATTTCTCACACTGGCAAGTACCGCATTCAGTAATGCCGGAACCCCCGTGGACGCAGCTGCCTATTTTGCTGCGGGTACGCGGGCCATCGACGGATTTTTGGCCGTTCAAGACCTCATGCTCCAGCGTTTGGACGAGCGGCTGCAGGCGCGTTCCCGGGAGCTTACGCTGCAACGCAACGCACTGGTGGGCGGTGCTGCTTTCGGCATACTGGTGCTGCTTTACCTGATTGCCAGTTTTTACAAGGCATTCACAGTGGATCTGGAGCAACTCAGCACTGCGATGAAGCAACTGACCGAGGGCAACTTGCGAGCCCATGTGCAGCTGCGCAGCCAGGACGAGATTGGTGCCTTGGGCGGATTGCTCCAGAAAATGATCACAAACGTGTCGGCCATGGTGGCTGCAGTGGGCAGTGATTCGGCACTGGTCGCGCACGCAGGGCGTACCTTGAGCGTGGGCAACCGCGAACTGTCTGACCGCACGGAACAGCAGGCGGCGAACCTGGAGCAAACCTCAGCCAGTGTGCAGGAGTTGGCATCCACCGTTCAGCAAAATGCGCATTCTGCCGGTGAGGTTGACCGACAGGCGGCCCAGGTGCGAGACATCGCCGAGACTGGGGCCAGTGCCATGAGCGACTCGGTCGAGTCCGTGGTGGCCATCCAGCAAAGCGCGGTTCGCATGAATGAAATCATCGGCGTGATCGACGGTCTGGCGTTTCAAACCAACATCCTGGCCCTGAATGCCGCGGTGGAGGCCGCGCGTGCGGGCGAGGCTGGGCGTGGCTTTGCCGTGGTGGCCAGCGAGGTGCGATCTCTGGCGCAGCGCTCGGCGGAGAGCGCGCGCGAAATCCGTACCCTGATCAAGTCCTCCTCAGCACAAGTGGAGGCCAGTGTGGCGCAAATCCGCGCCGCCGGCGACAGCATGAGCCAGATCGTGAGCGGCATCCGGGTGGTGTCGTCCAGCATCTCCGATATTTCGATGGCCAGTGCCGACCAGAGCACCGCCTTGAGCGAAATTTCTTCTGCCATCAAACAGCTGGATGAAATCACCCAGCGCAATGCCCAAATGGTGGAGCAGGCGGTGGTGCAATCGACGGGGTTGGAATTGCGGGCTGATTCCCTGACCAATGCCATCGGCATGTTCAAGTTGCCCCAAGGCGTGCCGGACGAGGCCATGGCACTGGTCGAACGCGCCTACGACTTCAGAACATCATGTGGTGGCAAGGAAGCCTTTTTGAGGGGGCTGACGGACAAGGCCAATTCGTTTTTCGATCGCGATATGTATGTCTTCGCCCTCGACGCCGGAGGCACTTACCTCGCTTTTGCAGGCAATGCCAGCAAGGTGGGCTCGCGCGTGAGGGATGTGCCTGGGATTGATGCCGACGGCTTGATGCAGGACATCATCAACCAGGCCGAGGCAGGTCCGGGCTGGGTGGAGTACGACATCACCAACCCGGTGAGTGGCAAGGTTCAGAGCAAGATGTCTTACGTGATGAAGCTTGATGGCCTGTATGTGGGCTGTGGCGTCTACAAGGCCTTGGTCTAGCGCACCCGTTCAGCGGCGCGGTGCCTCAGGAGGCTTGCCGTGCTCGGGCCCGCGCCAATACCGACTCGATGATGGCGCGTTTCTTGTCGAGCGTCTCTGGATCGGTAAGCAGGGAGTGCGCGGGTAAATCGGCCAGTTTGGCTTCGGCCTTGGCCAGCAGTCTGGCTTCTTGAGCCTGCGCTTCCACCTTCTGGCGATTTTGGTGATCCACATAGCGACTGCGGGCCTGCGTGGCCTGTTCCGACGACCAGGCCTGCCAACCGGTTTGCCCGGGCGTGGCATCTTCAGTTTCGATGCAATCGACGGGGCACACGGGTATGCACAGTTCGCAGCCAGTGCAATAGGCCTCGATCACGGTGTGCATGCGCTTGTTACTGCCCACGATAGCGTCTACCGGACAAGCCTTGATGCAGAGGGTGCAGCCTATGCACCAGTCTTCGTCAATGAAGACCATGCGCCGCGGCCCTTCGATGCCGTGATCGGGATTCAGTGGCAGAGTTGCCGCTCCCGTGACACGCGCGAGCCGAGCCACGCCTTCCTGGCCACCGGGAGGGCACTGGTTGATAGGCTCATTCGTTTCAACGATGGCCTGCGCGTAGGCCGCGCAATCCGCAAAACCGCAGCGAGTGCACTGGGTTTGCGGCAAAACCGCCAACACCTGATCGAACAGCGTCGTGGTCGGGTTCAAGTGTGGCGGGGCAAGCGGGGATAGCCCGCTTACTTCTTGGCGCTGGGCTTTTTGGCGCTGGCTTTGGCAACGGTTACCGTCGCTTCGGTCTTGGTCGCGTTTGCAGCCACAGCAACTGCATTGGCTGGTGTGGTCACCCAGTTGGACTTGGGCGCATTGGCGGCGGGCGCTGGCGCGGCAACTTGTACCTTGGGCTGACTAGCGGCCTTAGCGGCCTTAGCGGCCTTGGCCGGCGCAGCTGCGGGAATTGCAGCTTTTGTTACCTCGGGCTTGGCCACAGCCTTTTTCGG
>JBJOJH010000313.1:0-2713 GCA_046046715.1 Pseudomonadota bacterium
CGGCACAACGACAGGCAGATTAGGGTTTCTACCTATGCAAATGCATTTGACATAGCCAAAACTTGCCTTAACAATCGTTGACTCATGTCAAACGTATTTGACATTAACGAATTTCTCTCAGATTATCAAGGAACCGCCATGAGCACCAAAACCTTTGCATCTGCTGCCGACCTGGAAGTGAAGAAGGTCAGTTTTGATCGCCTTTCCGAGCACGCCTATGCCTACACGGCTGAAGGCGACCCCAACACCGGCATCATCATTGGCGACGATGCTGTGATGGTGATCGACACCCAGGCCACGCCGGTCATGGCGCAAGATGTGATACGCCGCATCCGCGAAGTGACCGACAAGCCCATCAAGTACGTGCTGCTCAGCCATTACCACGCCGTGCGGGTGCTGGGCGCCAGCGCCTATCAGCCCGAGCACATCATTGCCAGCCAGGACACGCTGGACCTGATCCACGAGCGTGGCGAATTTGACAAGGCCAGCGAAATTGGGCGGTTTCCCCGTCTGTTCCAGAACGTCGAATCCGTGCCGCCCGGCCTGACCTGGCCCACCATCGCCTTCACCGGCAAGATGACGATCTGGCTGGGCAAGCTCGAAGTTCAAATCCTGCAACTGGGCCGCGGCCACACCAAGGGCGACACCGTGGCCTGGCTGCCGCAAGAAAAGATTCTGTTCAGCGGCGACCTGGTCGAGTTTGATGCCACCCCCTATGCCGGCGACGCCTATTTCAAGGACTGGCCCCAAACCCTGGACAACATCGCGGCGCTCCAGCCCGAAAAACTGGTGCCTGGCCGGGGTGTGGCACTGCAAACGCCCGAGCAGGTGCAAGCCGGCCTGGCCGGTACCCGCGCTTTCATCAGCGACCTGTACAGCAACGTGCAAGCTGGGGCCGAAAAAGGCGAAGATCTGCGCAAGGTGTACGAGCGCACCTTTGCCGCCATGCAGCCCAAGTACGGCAACTGGGTCATCTTCAACCACTGCATGCCGTTTGACGTGACCCGCGCTTACGACGAAGCCACCCAGTTCCCCGATCCGCGCATCTGGACTGCCGAGCGCGATGTGGACATGTGGAAGGCCCTGGAAGGCTGAGCCAGCAAAGGACACCTGCCATGAACCCCACCAACGCTTTTGATGGCACTGGCGCTGAGCTGCAGGCCATGCCCTTCAACTACCAGCGCAGCCCCGATCAGGACGCTGCGCAGCCCGTGCATCACCCAGTGGTGGTGGTGGGTGCTGGCCCGGTAGGCCTGAGTCTGGCGATCGACCTGGCCCAGCGCGGCCAACGCGTGGTGGTGCTGGACAACGACCATCGCCTGTCCACCGGCTCGCGCGCCATCTGCTTTGCCAAGCGCACGCTGGAGATCTGGGACCGCCTGGGTGCTGGTCAGCGCATGGTGAACAAAGGCGTCAAGTGGAACGTGGGCAAGGTGTTTTTCCGTGATCAGCAGGTGTATCAGTTCGACCTGCTGCCCGAAGACGGCCACGAGCGCCCCGCCTTCATCAACCTGCAGCAGTATTACGCTGAGGCTTACCTGGTCGAGCGCGCCTTGCAGCTGCCCAACATCGAACTGCGCTGGGACAACAAGGTCAGCGCCATCGCTACGGGCAGCGAAAGCACGCGCGTCAGCATCGACACGCCTGAAGGCGCCTACCAGATCGACGCCGCCTGGCTGGTGGCCTGCGACGGTTCACGCTCCACCCTGCGCCAACTGATGGGGCTGGAAAGCAAAGGCCGCATCTTTCAGGACCGGTTCCTGATTGCCGACGTGAAGATGAAGGCCGACTTCCCCGCCGAGCGCTGGTTCTGGTTCGACCCGCCGTTTCACCGCAACCAGAGCGTGCTGCTGCACATGCAACCCGATAACGTCTGGCGCATCGACTTCCAGCTGGGCTGGGATGCCGACCCCGAGGTGGAGAAACGACCCGAAAACATCCTGCCGCGCGTGCGGGCCTTGCTGGGCCACGATGCCGACTTCGAGCTGGAGTGGGCCAGCGTCTACACCTTTGCCTGCCTGCGCATGGACCAGTTTGTGCACGGCCGGGTGCTGTTTGCTGGCGACTGCGCTCACGGCGTCTCGCCCTTTGGTGCCCGGGGTGCCAACAGTGGCGTGCAAGACGCAGAAAACCTGGCCTGGAAGCTGGACTGGGTGCTCAAGGGCCGCGCCGATGCCGCCTTGCTGGCCACCTACGGCACCGAGCGCGAGTACGCGGCAGACGAGAACATCCTCAACTCCACCCGCGCCACCGACTTCATCACGCCCAAGAGCGACATCAGCCGCCTGTTCCGCGACGCCGCTCTCGACCTGGCACGCGAGCACCCGTTTGCACGACGCATCGTCAACAGCGGCCGCCTGTCGGTGCCGGCCACCTTGCATACTTCCACGCTCAACACGCCCGATGTGGACAGCTTTGCCGGCAAGCAAGTGCCGGGCGCGGTGTTGACTGACGCCCCTGTGCAACGCGCCGACGGCTCCCCTGGCTGGCTGCTGCGCGAACTGGGCCAGGAATTCAGCCTGCTGGTGTTTGGCACCGCCCCGGCTTGGGCTGCGCAACTCCCGCACACCCGGACCATCAGCGTGGGCAGCGACCTGATCGACAGCCAGGGCCTGATGGCACAGCGCCTGGACGCCCGTGAAGGCACGGCCTACCTGATCCGGCCAGATCAACATGTCTGCGCCCGCTGGCGCCAGCCCAGCCAGGCCGCCGT
>JBJOJH010000314.1:0-2584 GCA_046046715.1 Pseudomonadota bacterium
CTGGGCTCCGGGCGCCACATCCGAGACTCTTGCGGGGCTGTCCCAACTGCGCCATACCCCCGTGGCACCTGCCTTGGCGGCCATACATCAGCGTCTGAAAGCCGAATTTGACCCGGCGGGCGTGTTCAATCCAGACCAGGTGTTTTGAGTCGGCAGCTTGCCTCGTGCGCCACATCAGGCGCCGTTCTGATCAATTTGACAGCGCCGCCTCAATATCCCCCGCCAGGCTTTGCGGGGTGTCGGTCGTGGCATAGCGCTTGATGACCTGACCGTCTCGGCCCACCAGAAACTTGGTGAAGTTCCATTTGATGGTCTGGTGATATCAGGGTAAGTCCTAGTACGGTTTGATAGTTTGTTTGCTACATTGTTTGCATACGTATGCAAAGCAGTTTGTCACCCATTTCAAGCAGCCATCCATGAAGAGCAGTCTTGCCGCCCAAAAGCCAAAAGACTCACGGGTGAAGCACGTGACTTCACGTGATGTGGCAGCGCTTGCCGGAGTTTCGCAATCTGCGGTCTCGCGTTGCTACACGCTGGATGCCAGCATTTCTGAAGACACACGCCGGCGTGTGCTTGACGCGGCTGCCATGCTGGGTTACCGGCCAAATGTCCACGCACGCAACCTCATCACCGGCCGCACCCGTATCGTTGGAGTCGTGTTGGCTCATCTGGACAATCTGTTCTATCCACGTTTTTTGCAGGGCCTTACTGAAGGTCTCCAGGCTCAGGGTATGCAGGTTCTGTTGTTCGTTGCAGATGGCAACCGCCAAGGCGAACTGATGGAGCAGTTGCTGAATTACCGCGTAGACGGCATCGTGCTGGCGGCTACCACCCTCAATGCCGAACTTGCGCGGGCCTGCACAGCTGCAAGTATTCCGGTAGTACTCTTTAACCGGGTGCCGGCGAATGCGCTTGACCGGGCCTTCCATTCGGTGCAGACCGATCAGGAGGCGGGCATGAGTGAACTAACCCGATTACTGATCGAGCGCGGTCACAAGCGTATCGCTTACTTGGCGGGAAGTCTGGAATCCTCGACCAACCAAGCGCGAGAGCTTGGCTGTCGTAGCACCTTGCTGGCATATGGTCAGCCACTGTTTGCTTACGGTGTGGGCAACTATGACGAGGCTATCGCCAGTGCGCAGGTGCGCCAGTGGTATCGCTCGGGGCGCCGTCGTCGCACCCTGGGTGACTGCCCGGATGCCATCGTTGCTGCTGATGACCGGATGGCGATTGCGGTGATGGACACATTGCGCCATGAATTTGGGCTGCAGGTACCCCAGCAGGTCTCGGTGGTCGGTTTTGACGACGTGCCGCAAGCGGCCTGGCCAGCCTACGATTTGACAACCTACGCTCAGCCCTTGCCCGAAATGATCGATGCGGTGCTGCAGTTGCTCGGCGTGCAACTAGAGGCGCGAGGCCATGGCTACGCGCCAACCCCTCAAGGGCAGACCTTGGTGTTGCGCGGGCAGCTGCGCCTGCGCGGCTCGGTGCGGGGCGCTCCCGCATGAGATGTGTTCCACCGCACCTTTGGGTGCTTTTTCCACCGCTTGTTCGCAAGCACTGATTTGAACCACGAGGAGACGGTCATGATGAATAGAAGAGATTGGATGCAATGGTCGGCTGCAGCGGCAGCCATGGGTCTGCCAGCCCTGAGCGCGCACGCGCAGCAGGCGGCACTCAAGCCGGGCAAGCCCTATGCAGGACAAACGGTCAACGTGCTTAGTGTCGTGGCGCCACAGTTCTCGGCCCACGAGGCGCGACTGGCCGAATTTGAGGCGCAAACGGGCATCATCGTCAAATACCAGTATGTGCCCTTTGCTAACACCAGAGAAAAGCTGACTGCCGAATTGGTAGCCAAGACAGATCAATACGACGTGCTCAGCGCCATGGACATCTGGGGCCCGAGCCTGTATAGCCTCTTTGAGCCGCTTAACGCTCGTCTGGCCGAAAAGAATATTGACATGGCCTCGCGGTACCCCAATGCACATCTGCGCGCTGCAAGGGATGGCTTGGGCAATGGCCCCAACTTTCTGGGTTTTCCGATTCGAGGCCATGTGCAGCTCATGTTCTATCGCAAGGATGTCTTCGCACGGCTGGGTCTCAAGCCGCCAGAGACCTGGGACCAGGTGGTCGAAGCTGGAAAGGTCATTCAGTCCAAGAGCGATCTGGCAGGTGTGGCCATGTACTACGGAAAAACTGGCGGTCAGAACCTGATGATCTGGATGAACTATCTCTGGGGGATGGGCGGCGACCTGGTGGATGCGCAAGGCAATCCTAGCTTTAACTCGCCGCAAGGTGTTGCAGCTACGCAGGCCTATCTGGACGTCCTGCTCAAGCACAAGGTCGCCCCAGCTGCCAGCGCATCATTCAATGAGACCGACGCGGTCAATTCGGTTGCGCAGGGTAAGAGCGCCATGGTGCCGGTGTGGTGGTGGCGCTATGCGGGTCTGACTGACCCCAAGACATCCACCCTTAAGCCAGAGCAGGTGGGATTTGTGCCGCTGCCGGCCATGCCTGGTAAGGACAACACCACCTACACCAACACCTGGTTTTACGGCATCAACCGGAACGGCAAGCGCAAGGA
>JBJOJH010000315.1:0-6601 GCA_046046715.1 Pseudomonadota bacterium
CCCAGGTGTGTGAGCGGTCCGAACGTTGGATCGTCCAGCCACACCTCCAGTGCGTCTGGGATGGTCTGAGCAGAAGCGGCCACCGTGATCTTGCGCGCTGCCAGACTCACGGTACAGCCCCGTCTTCAGGGGCTTGGGCCAGAGCGTTTGACCGTTTGTCCAGGCCTGGCGCGGGCATGCGTCGTTTGGACGCGCGACGGGGCACAGTCAACTCGGCGTCCTGCAATCGACGCCCCACGGGGTCGGTCGCGGCCAGGAGGTCCAGATCACTTTCCAGGCCCAGCACTGTCAGCACCCGCAGGTAGGTGCCCAGGGTGACCGAGGCGTCTCCTTGCTCGACTTTGTTGAGTGTCGGGCGGGACACCGCTGACCGCTCCGCGACCTGGATGACCGTGAAGCGGCGGCGCAAGCGAGCTTCACGCAGACGCGTGCCCAGGGCTCGCAGCAAACGGGTCTGGCTGGGATAGAGGGATGGAGATTTGGCTGGCATAACAGCCAGCATTATGCTCAAAAGTCATTATTTTTGGAAATAATGATTTCCGTTATGCCGCTCTTTTTCTGAAAGCGACCAAAGCGGCTTTTGTAGACAGGTCAGCTCAGCCCGGTGCGACGTTGCATTCGCGCCGCAGGAGGGCGATGGCGTCTTGCAGCTCATCGTCGCGGTCGCTCAGCAATAAGCCGCGCGCATCGTCCAGAAAGTCTTGCCAGGTCTTCAGATAATCGTTTTGGTGATGCGCTGGCGCATGGCCCAGAATGAAGTCCGAAACCAGCTCGGGCTTCAAGCCCGATTTCCTGATCTTGCGCACCAGCGCCAGGGCCCCTTTGGCCGTGAGCAGTGTCTTGGCCGGGCTGCCCGCTGCGATGCACACAAAGAGGGTGAGCAGTGAACTGTCGTCGCTATGCCCGCCGGTGGCCTTGTGCCAGGCCGCTGAGGCCGCGCGATCAAAGTCATCCACCTCGCTCAGCCCGTCTTCGACCCAGAAATAGCGCCCCATAAAGGCGGGAGTTTGGTCGAACAGTTTACGAACCGGCAGGGAACTGTCCAGAATTTTGGGTAGGTCTGAGGCTATGCCGGCGCGTATCTCATCCACCACGGTTTTGAATTCGGTCGGCAGGTTCTTGGGCAAGGCCAGCGTCAAGCTGGCAGCCTGGCTGGGGTCAAACTTTCTGCGCAATGCAGCCACGGTTTTCTGGAAGGTCACCCAGTCGGGCAACTGGCTCTGGCGCGTAGCAAGCATGAGCAGCGCAGTGCGTATCACGGCTTCAGCATCTCGGCCCGCCTCTTCCAGCTCGTCAGCTTCCATCCCCCACTGCTCGGCACACCAGAGCGCAGCCCGGATGACCTGCGCCACCTGGCTACGTTTGGCCAGCTCGGCCTGGTAGTCCGCCAGGCTGCGCAACGACCATTTGGCCAGTTGCGGAATGTGGTCGTCGGTAAAGCCGCTGTTCTCGTTCATGCCGAAGTGGGTGCTTTGCGGCATGGCAATCAGGGCTTTGAGCATGTCGGACGCGCCCTTGGAGCGGGACAGCAGGCTGTTGTCGCGCAGGGCCCTGGCAGCCGCGTTCAGATCGCCGCCACTTTGGAGTTCCAGGTTCAAACTGACGAGGTTGACGATGCGCTCTCGGGCCTTCTCTAGCTCGGGCCGCAGAAACTCGCTGCCAAAGTAGCGCGCAATTTGCACCATGCCTTTGGGGGCCTCGGTCTGCAGGGTGTCCAGCCTGGCCTGGTCGATGATGCCGTGCGTAATGCCGTGGACCAGGACTTTTTCAAAGTAAGGCCGGGCGTCGAACAGCGCAACCGTCTGCTCGGCCACCGGTGGGGTCGATGGGGACTCGGACATGGTGCCTAAATGGCCGACTCTTCGTCGGCTTCAAGAGCCGCCGGGGTGGCCTTGCCGCGGTCGGTGTCGCTGGTTTCCACCTTGCCATCGTCTTCCTCAGCCTGGGCTTCCTCGCCCAAGCCTTGGTCAAACGCACGGACCTTGGCGCGCAGCACCAGCAGCATTTCCACAAACAGGTCGGGGCACTCGTGGCGCAACAGCCAGGCCAGCTGCATCCAGTCCTGGTCGGCCACTTCGTCCTCATCAACGCGGGGTTTGACGTAGGCGTTGGCCAGCAGTTCCACCTCCGAGAGGATGTCGACATCTTCCTCGCCATCTTCGAAGGTGCCGGAGCGGGCAAAGGCCTCGATGCGGGCCCATTTTTCTGAAAAGTAATCGGCCAGCGCTTCTGCACCACCCTCCAGGTCGCCAATGGCGTTCAGAAACTCGACCGGGTCGGCATCTTCACGAAAGATGATCGAATTGACCATGCCACGCAGGTGGGTGCGGCTCAGGTCCTTGTATTGCTTTTCGATCACCACCGCACGGGCAAACTGCTCAGGCGTGACCAGTAAGTTGATCACCGACTCCCGGGAGTTGTCGTACTCGCGAATCACCGCCAGGATGTCTTTGGGCGGCAGCTGCTCCAGCACCACCATCAGGGCGTTGTCCCCCTCGGTGTCGGCCAGTTCCACCAGGGCCGCTTCGGCAGCAGTGATGTCGCCAGCGGCAATCAGGCTTTGGGTTTTTTGAATCAGGGCAAGTGCGTTCATAGGGATCTGGTCAATTCATCAGTCTTTGCGGTCGAAGCCCTGCTCGGCCAGCCAGTCGTCGCCTGCTTCCTGGCGGGCGCGGTCATTGAACGCTTCCTCGTCGTGATCTTCGGTGTGATGGTCGTCGTGGCGCTGGTCGCGCACCTCGTCACGGTCTTTTTGACCGTCTTCGTCCTCATCCTCGATCTGGGCACGCTCTGCGGCCGTGAGTGGCTTGTGGTGCAGGTACTCCAGGGCCGCTGCAATGGTCATGAACCACTCGCCCATGGGCTCTTTCAGGATGGTTTTGACAATCTCACCCGCCCAGGGGGCAATGTCTATCGTGTCCTTGATGCTGTCCCAGGCGGGCAACTCGTCTGCATCTTGCGCCACCAGGTGGTCCATGACGGTGTTGCTGGTAAAGCGAAAGGCTTGATGCAAGACCACCGCCACCATTTCGGGGCTGAGCTCCATCATCTTGACCAGAAAACCCAACTCACGGCGCTTTTCTGCCAAACGCTTGCGCAGCACATCATGGCCTTCGGAGTCCGAGCGCAGGTCGTCAAGCTCAGATTGGTAACTGGAACGCAGCTGATGAAAAAAAGATGAGGTGCTCACGTTTGGGGTCTCTGTTAGCGTTTGGAAGCGGGGAGCGGGAAGTTAAGCCGGGTCAGCGGCCCTGCCGCGCAGTTTGAACCAATGGCTCAAAGTAGGCTTGCCAGATGTCACGCGCCGTTTCTGTCGGGTTGTCCAGCAGGTTGCGGCGGCGGTTGTCGTCGTAGGCCTGGCGTTTGTCATCGTTCGACAACACCTCGTAGGCCTCCTGCACGGCCCTGAACAGCGCGGGTGCATTGGCATCCGTGTTGCGGTCGGGGTGGTACTGAGACGCCTTTTGGCGAAACGCTTTTTTGATGTCGGCCAGCGTGGCAGAACTGCCAAGTCCCAGGGCGGAGTAGTGGTCTTTCATGCGGCCATTGGGCAAGAGAGTGTTGGGAACGGCGGTCGCCCGATGAGTGGCCGCCCGGTGAGCGGCCATGATTGCATTTTAGTTGCCGTGCCGGGCGTCATGCAGGTCCTCATCCGAGTCCTGGGTGACGTCTTGCTGCAAGTGCGCCCTATGACAGTGAGCGCATTCGGGGGTGTCGTCTAGTTCAAGTGTGGTTGCGATGACCACTGATGTCAGATTGGAGGCCAAAGATCTGAGCAAAATCGACCTCATCTGCCACCTCGTTAGCAGGATGAATTCCACTTTGAACATGCGCAAGATGCTCCAGCATCAGAAGCTCTGCCTTTGCGGTCTCTCCGGACTCAATCGCCTGCACAATTTGTGAGTGCTCATCTTCTGGACAAGCAGTGTTGGAATCATCAGAGTATTGGGCAATGATGAGGCCGGTCAGAGCGACAAGGCGCTTAAGATTTTCAGCAAAGAGGCGGTTGCCCGTAGTTTCGGCTAACAGAACATGGAACTCACCGGTCAGTCGCGCCAACATGGGGTGGTCGTTTGCTTTGCGTGCGGCAGCTTCAGACTCCAAATGTTTGCGTAGGGTCGCTATGCCTGCCCCGGACCTGGACTGTGAAAGCTCTGCCGCAATGGCTCGTTCCAGTGCGCGCCGTACCGCAAATACCTGGCTAATGTCCTCTTGCTTCGGGGTAGCAACAAATGCACCCCGATTGGGGTGAGTTTCCACGATCAATTCCTGACTTAGTCGCAACAGCACCTCCCTCATGCGTGTGCGGCTGGCATGGAAAGCCAGTGCCAGCTTTTCCTCGCTGAGTTTGGTGCCGGGCAACAAGCGACGTTCACTGATCGCTGTGTAAATGCGATCGTAAATATCCTGGTTCGTGAGTTTGGTCTGCATTGCGTCTCTTTGCCGGCGATCAGCCCCCAAGGTACAGGCGCTTGATGTGGTCATTGTGCATCAGCTCTTTGGACGCACCTTCCAGCGCAATATGGCCTGTTTCCAGCACGTAGGCATAGCTCGACAGTGCCAGCGCCATGCGGCTGTTCTGTTCTACCAGCACAATCGTGATCCCTTCATTACGGTTGATTTCCACTAGGCTGCGGGCAATCAGGCGGATGATCTGTGGGGCAATGCCAAGCGAGGGCTCGTCGAGCAGCAGCAGCTTGGGCTTGGCCATCAGGGCACGGCCAATCGCCACCATTTGCTGCTCGCCGCCCGATAGGCTGGACCCCTGCTGGTGAAAGCGCTCCTTCAGGCGGGGAAAGCGCTCGCACACCGAATCCAGGTCACGGGTGATTTCGGCCTTGTCGCTGCGGGTGTAGGCACCCATTAGCAGGTTGTCCTTGATGCTCATGTAGGGGAACACATGGCGTCCTTCGGGCACCATGGCCACGCCTTCGCGCACCAGGTTGTGCGCGGCTTCCTGCTTGGCAACCGAATTGATCACGCGGCCGTTCAGGCGCACCTCGCCCTCGACTACCTTGCGCAGTCCGGTGATGGCGCGCAGACAGGAGGACTTGCCGGCGCCGTTGGCGCCGATGAGCGCCACGATTTCACCGGTGGGCACTGTCATGCTGACCTGATCCAGCGCGCGTACCTCGTCGTAGCGCAGCGAAACGCCGCTGAGTTCCAGATGGGGTACTGTGCTCACAGGCCTAACTCCTCGTCTTCGGTGCCAAGGTAGGCCTCAATCACCTTCGGGTTTTCACGAATTTCTGCTGGCGTGCCTTCGGCAATTTTCTTGCCGAAATACAGCACATGGATGCGGTCCGATATGGCCATCACGGCCTTCATGTCGTGCTCCACCAGCAGGATGGACACACCGGAGGCTGCCACTTTACGGGTGATAGCCACCGCACGGTTGGTCTCCTCCGGGTTCAGGCCCGCATAGGGCTCGTCCAGCAGCAGCACTTGCGGTCTGGAAGCCAGGCCCATGGCCATGCCCAGCAGCCGCAACAGGCCCTGGGGAAGGTGGCGAGCTTCGGTATCGGCCACGGCACTGAGCTCCATGAGTTCCAGGACTTCGCGGGCGTTCTCGCCCAGGCGGATCTCGTCGCCCCGGGCGCGCGGCAGGCCGAATATCACTTCCAAGTCGCTGGCCTCGCGGTGCAGTTGATGCGCCAGGGACACATGCTCCATGGCCGTCAGGTCCGGGAATATGGTGGTCTCCTGAAAAGTTCGCACTAGCCCCAGCCGCGCGATCCGGTGCGGCGACATGCCGGTGATGTCCTGCCCGTGCAGCAGGATCTGGCCGCTGCTGGGCTTGACGAAACCCGAGAGCATCTTGAAGAAGGTGCTTTTACCTGCCCCGTTTGGGCCTATCACCGATACGACGTGACCAACCGGCGCATGCAGCGCCAGACTGACATTTTCATTGGCCGTCAAACCACCAAAGCGCTTGGTGATGTTGCGCGCCTCCAGAATGGGAGCACTCATGCGCGGGACTCCTTACGCTTCAGGGTAATGGACATCAGTCCGTTGGGTAGCACGAGAATGACGATGATCATCAGCACGCCGTAGATCAGGGTCTGGTACTGCTGGAACTGGCTCAGGAGCTCAAACAGGATGGTCAGCGCAAACGCCCCAACCATGGCGCCGCTGGCAAATTCCAGGCCGCCCAGGAAGCAGAACAGCATGAAGTAAATGCTGTGTTCCACCGTGTAACTTTGCGGATAGATACTTTGCGTAAACACAGCGAAATAGCTACCGCCCAGGCCACCGAGTGCACAGGCCACCGAGAAGGCGAGCACCCGGTAGCGCCAGACGTTCGTGCCAAAGCTCTCGGCGAGGTCTTCATTGAGTCGCATGGCGCGGAAGATGCGGCCCACCCTGGAGTAGTGGATTTGCCAGGTCAGCCACAAGCCAAATACCAGTAGCCCCATGGCCAGGTAGTACATCCAGACGGCGGAGTCGCCGAAGGGCTGCGGCAGTCCGGTGATGCCCTTGGAGCCCTGTGTGAAGCTGCCGCCATTCAAAAACGCCAGGCGGATGGCTTCCGTCAGCGAGATGGTCAGCATGGAGAAGTAGATGCCGCGCAGCTTCAGGATGAAGCTGCCGATCAGTGCCC
>JBJOJH010000316.1:0-4021 GCA_046046715.1 Pseudomonadota bacterium
GGTGGACACCATGCGCGGCATCAGCGACTCCAGCAAAAAAATCGCAGACATCATTTCCGTGATTGATGGCATCGCGTTTCAAACCAACATCCTGGCGCTGAATGCGGCCGTCGAGGCCGCACGTGCCGGCGAACAAGGCAGAGGCTTTGCAGTGGTTGCAGGCGAAGTCCGAACCCTGGCGCAGCGCAGTGCCGAAGCTGCCAAGGAAATCAAAACCCTCATCACCGACAGCGTGCAGCGCGTGGACCACGGCTCTACCCTCGTCGATCAAGCTGGTGCCACGATGAACGATGTCGTCAACAGCATCCGCCGCGTCACGGACATCATGTCCGAAATCAGTGCCGCCAGTGTGGAGCAAGGTTTGGGGGTATCGCAAATTGGCGAGGCTGTAACCCAGCTGGACCAGGCCACTCAACAGAATGCCGCCTTGGTCGAAGAAATGGCGTCTGCAGCCTCGAGCCTCAACTCTCAGGCCCAAGACTTGGTGCAGGCGGTGGCGGTATTCCGCCTGGACGCCAGCGGATCGCATTTTGTGTCGACAGCCCGAAAGACTGCCCCCACCACGCAAGCTGCAGCCGCCCCCAGAGCGACGATCAAACCCAAACCCCTGAGCAAACCCAAGACCGTCAAGGCACTCGGCCATGCGCCATCCGCCCCTGCCTCGACATCCTCAAGCAAGCGCAGTGACGAGGGTCAATGGGAAAGTTTCTGAAACTCAGCTCAAACCATCCCACACCAACTTGAGACCGGTCAGCAGCATGCCGGCGTACAGAAAGCGGTAAAACCACAGCTGGCTGATGCGCCGGGACAGGCGCACACCTACCCAGACGCCGATGGGTGCCAGCGGTAGCAAAACCAGCGATGTCGCCATGTTGCGCAGGTCCAGCAGCCCAAGTAGTCCATAAGGAATCCACTTGGCGAGGTTGATGAAGAAAAAGAAAAATGTCATGGTGGCGGTGAACTTGACAGGCGTCAGGCGCAAAGGAATCACGTAAGCATTGATGGGTGGGCCGCCTGCATGGGCCACAAAGCTGGTGAAGCCCGAGGTCGCGGTCAGGATCGCACCCAGCCACTTGGGTGGCGGCGCGCTGTCAGGTCGTGGCGGGAACAACAGGCGCTGGGCCAGGAACAGCAGTGTGAATGCCCCCACCAGCCCTGCCACCGTGTGGGCATCCAGCAACTTGAAGAGCAAGGCACCGATCACAATGCCTGCCAAACCAAAGGGCAGCAAAAATTTCAGCAGAGCCAGATCAAAGTCCTTGCGAAATGCAGCCATGCCCAGCACGTCCATCAAAAAAAGTACAGGCATCAAGATGGCGGCGGCCTCTGGCACGGTCACGGCCAAAGCCATCATGGGCACGGCCAGCGAGCCAAAGCCGGCACCAAAGCCACTCTTGCTGACCCCCAGCAACAGCACCGCGGGCACGGTGACAACATAAAAATAGGGGTCGGTAATGATAGGCAGAGGCATCCAGGGATGTTAGCGCGCGACAATCCGGGCCATGCTCATTCAACCGTCTCAGGCCGATGTCCGCCGCTTTTTTTGTGCCGTGTATGCCAAGGGGCTACGCGGCGAGCCCATGGAAGCCATCGAAACCCTGGCCCACCTGTGGATCGAAGATCACCCCGAGCATCACGCCGAACTGTCTGATGTGGACGCTGCGTTGCTGAACATGGGAACCAGCACCCCGGGTGTCACCAATGCGTTTTTGCACCTGTCCATGCACCTGTCGATCAGCGAACAGTGCAGCATCGACCAGCCCCGGGGCATACGCCAGGCCGTAGAGCTGCTGGCCAAAAAGCGCAACTCTGTTCATCTGGCACAGCACGAAGCCATGGAGTGCCTGGGCAAGATGATTTGGGAAAGCCAGCGCGCGGGTCGCCCGCCCGATGGTGAGGCCTACATAGCCTGCGTCCAGCGTCACGCGACAAAAGACTGATCACACCCCAGGGCCGAGCAAACAACAGAGCCCGTCCCCAAAGGCAAAAAGCCGCATCAAGTGCGGCTTTTTATCTGACGGATCAACTGATCAGCGGAACTTGCTTTGTGGCACCACTTTAAGCTCAGATGGCAAAGAGCTCAGGTAGGAAGCCATTTCTTTCAGCTCTGCGTTCGAGAATTGCTTGGCTACACCGCCCATCACCGCATTACCACGGCCGACCGGACCATTACCCTCGGCCTTATAGGCCTTCAAAGCCACAAAAAGGTAGTCGGCATGCTGACCGGCAATCTTGGGGTAGGAAGGATCGATGGGCTTGCTGAAGTTGTCGCCGTGGCAGGACACACAGGCGCCTTTTTGCAACAAGGCGGCCGCCTTGCCAGATGCTTCAGGGGCCTTGGGCAACTCTGCTGCACCAGCCACCTTGCCGCTGGCTTCGTAGTAAGCCGCCACATCGGCGATGTCTTGTTCGGTCAGGGTCTCGGCAATGCCGCGCATGGAAGGATGCTTGCGCTCACCTTTTTTGTAGGCGTTCAATGCAGACACGATGTAACCAGCACCTTGGCCGGAAATCATGGGAACCTTGTGGATTTCAGGAAAACTGGCTTGATAACCCTTGATGCCGTGGCAGCCGATGCACATGGCGACTTTGGTCTCTCCGGCTTTGGCATCGCCTGCGGCATGAGCTGGAACGACTGCAACCAAGGCGGTCAACAGGGCGGCGAGGGACAAGGTCAGTTTGTTCATTTTGCGCGGACAATCCACCGGGTGGGGTTGGTATAAATCGACTGCGGGATTATATCGACCCCCATTTAGCCAAACTGACACCTAATTGACCCCCAGCTCACAGGGCCAACGACACCATGAAGTTTTCAGGATCACCCGATTACGTCGCCACACAGGATTTGCTGCTGTCGGTGAATGCAGCCATCACCCTGAAACGACCTTTGCTGGTCAAGGGAGAGCCCGGCACCGGCAAAACCATGCTGGCGGAAGAAGTTGCCAAAGCGATGGGTATGGAATTGCTGCAATGGCACATCAAAAGCACCACCAAGGCACAACAGGGCCTGTATGAATATGACGCAGTGAGCCGGCTGCGCGACTCCCAGTTGGCCGACATAGAAGGCAGCGAACGCGTCAAGAACATTCATAACTACATCGTCAAAGGTGTGTTGTGGCAGGCCTTCACCGCAGACAAGCCCGTGGCGTTGCTGATTGACGAGATCGACAAGGCGGACATCGAGTTTCCCAACGACCTCTTGCGCGAACTCGACCGCATGGAGTTTTATTGCTACGAAACCCGCGAGCTGGTGAAAGCCAAAAACCGACCGCTGGTCTTCATCACCTCCAACAACGAGAAAGAACTGCCAGACGCCTTTCTGCGTCGCTGCTTCTTCCACTACATCAAGTTTCCCGAGCCCACCACGATGAAGCAGATCGTGGATGTGCACTTCCCCGGCCTGAAAGACGAGCTCATCACGGCGGCAATGAAAACCTTTTTTGACGTCCGCAATCTGCCGGGGCTGAAGAAAAAACCGTCCACTTCCGAACTGCTGGACTGGCTCAAGCTGCTGATGGCCGAAGACATCCCGCTGGAAGCCCTGCAAAGCCAGGATCACAAGGTCAGCGTGCCGCCCCTGGTAGGCGCGCTCCTGAAAAATGAGCAGGACATCACCTTGTTTGAAAAACTGGTGTTCATGAACCAGCGCAACCGTTAATCACACACGACAAGCAGAGCGATCACCATGGCGAATTCATTGATTATTGAGGGCCTGTCCGACGCGGTCGGTTTTGTGGGCGGTGCCTTGGCCGGCTACTGGGCGGGTCAACTCCTGGGCGTCGATATTTTTTCTGAGGGCTACAACAACGCCAGCATTGCGGGCATCGTGCTGGTGGGCCTGGGCGGCGGTCTGGGCCTGCAGGGCGCCCGGCGCTGGTACCGGCGCAACGACAAAAAGAACAACTGAAAACGGAGTGTCATCATGGCTTTTGTCGAGCCCGTCACCCTGTCGTTGAATGGCGTGCGTCTGGAACCGCTGTCGATGGCGCATGAGCCCGGCTTGCGTGCAGCCGCTGCAGAT
>JBJOJH010000317.1:0-4992 GCA_046046715.1 Pseudomonadota bacterium
ACTCCAGCGGATCCTCGATGGTCAGGATGTGTCCGGACTGGGTCTGGTTGCGTGATTCGATCATCGACGCCAGCGTGGTGCTTTTGCCCGCACCGGTAGCACCCACCATCAGGATCAAGCCGCGTTTGGCCATGATGAGGTCGCCCAGGATGGGGGGAACCGCTAGGTCCGATAGCTTGGGAATTTCGTTGGGAACGTAGCGAAAGACCGCCGCCACGGTGCCGCGCTGTCGCATCGCACTCAGGCGAAAACGTCCGATGCCTGCGATGGGAAAACCGATGTTGAGCTCGCCGGTATCGTCGAGTTCCTGCAGTTGCTCGGCGCTGACCATCTCGGCAAGCAAGGCGCGTGGTGCGTCGAAAGGCAGCACCTGGCTGTTGATGGGGACCACCACGCCATCGATCTTGATCAAGGCCGGCGAGTTGGCCGACAAATAAACGTCAGACGCTTTCTTGTCGGCCATGAGGCGCAAGATGCGCTCCATCGTGCCTGGCACACCATTGCTTGACATGGCCGGTCCTCGCTCAGATCGGGTGTGGTTTCTAGGGCGCGATCAGTCACGCAGCAGGTCGTTCAGGCTGGTCTTGGAGCGCGTCTGGGCGTCCACACGCTTGACGATGACCGCGCAATACAGGCTGTACTTGCCACAGGGGCTGGGCAGGTTGCCCGACACCACCACAGAGCCCGCAGGGATGCGACCGTAGGTGACTTCGCCGGTAGCGCGGTCGTAGATCTTGGTGCTTTGGCCGATGTACACACCCATGGAGATGACCGAGTTTTCTTCCACGATCACGCCTTCGACCACTTCGGAGCGTGCGCCGATGAAGCAGTTGTCTTCAATGATGGTGGGGCCGGCCTGCATGGGTTCGAGCACGCCGCCAATGCCGACGCCGCCCGACAGGTGCACGTTCTTGCCAATCTGCGCGCAAGAACCCACCGTGGCCCAGGTGTCCACCATGGTGTTTTCGTCTACATAGGCGCCGATGTTCACGTAAGACGGCATCAGTATGGCGCCCTTGGCAATGTAGCTGCCACGGCGCGCCACAGCCGGTGGTACCACGCGCACGCCGGTAGCGGCCATTTCTGCTTCGCTCAGGTGGGCAAATTTGGTTTGAACCTTGTCGTAAAAGCCCAGGTCACCGGCCTTGATGACAGCGTTGTCCTTCAAGCGAAAGCTCAGCAGCACCGCTTTTTTGATCCACTGGTGGGTGGTCCACTGGCCCACGCCTTCACGGGTGGCCACGCGCAGACGGCCGGTGTTGAGGCCTGCAATCACATGCTCGACGGCGTCCACCACTTCGGCGGGGGCCGACTTGGGAGAGAGGTTGGCGCGGTTTTCCCAGGCGGCGTCGATGATGGCTTGAACTTGTTGGGTCATGATGAGTGCTTCAGTTGGAATTTCTGGATTTGACAAATTGAACGATGCGCTGGGCAGCTTCGACACATTCGGCTGTCTCGGCCACCAGTGCCATACGGATTCGTCCACGACCGGGATTCAGGCTGGCTCCCCCGGTGTCGACCACCGAGTCACGCGCCAGATAGCTGCCCGGCAAAACCGTCACATTGTAATTAGCGAGCAGCTCGCGGGCGAAGTCTGCATCGTCTCCTTCTACGCGCGCCCAGAGGTAAAAACTGGCGTCGGGCAAGGCCACATCCAGCACCTCAGCCAACATGGGTGTGACCTGTGCAAATTTCTCGCGGTACTGGTTGCGGTTATCCACCACATGCGCCTCGTCACCCCAGGCGGCAATGCTGGCTGCCTGCACCACGGGGCTCATGGCACTGCCGTGGTAGGTGCGATACAGCAAAAACGGTTTGATCAGCGCCGCATCGCCAGCGACAAAGCCACTGCGCATGCCCGGCACATTGCTGCGCTTGGACAAGCTGGTGAAGGCCATCAGGTTCTTAAAGTCGGTACGACCGAGTTTGGCCGCCGCTTCCAGGCCACCCAGGGGCGGCTCGTCGCGGAAGTAAATCTCGCTGTAGCACTCGTCAGAGGCAATCACAAAACCATAACGGTCGCTCAACTCAAACAGCTTTTGCCATTCGGCCAAAGACATCACCGCCCCGGTGGGGTTGCCCGGCGAGCATACAAACAGCAAGCGGGTCTTTGCCCACACCGCCTCGGGCACGCCGTCCCAGTCGATGCCAAAGTTGCGGGCTGGGTCGCTGGGGGCATACCAGGGCGTGGCACCGGCAAGCAAGGCCGCCCCCTCGTAGATTTGATAGAAAGGATTGGGACAGACCACCAGGGCGTCATGTTCCTGGGGGTTGATCACGGTCTGGGCAAAGGCAAACAGGGCCTCGCGTGAGCCGTTGACAGGCAGCACCTGCGTGGCGGCGTCCAGGGTCAGTCCGTAGCGGCGCTGCAGCCACTGCACAAAGCTGGCCCGCAGGGCGGGCTCGCCCGCAGTGGCAGGGTAGGCGGCCAGGCCGCTGGGTTGTGCCAGCACTGACTGATTCAAGGCTTGCAGAATGAAGGGCGGAGTGGCGTGTTTGGGTTCGCCCATGCCCAGGCTGATGGGGCGGTAGGCCGAGTTGGGCGTGACGCCGGCAAACAACTGGCGCAGGCGCTCGAAAGGGTAGGGCTGCAGGCGCTGGAGCAAGGGGTTCAGGGGTGCGGTCATGGTCGGCGATTATCCCGCCACATGGCAAGCATCATTCGACAGGCAACTTTCGCAAGTTATCATTTCCGGTTGGCCTGCCGTGCAAGATTGGGCAGACCGTCTATACAAATCAATTGCTTGCGCTTATCAAGCTCGTCTCGTGCGTCTCAATTCCATCAAGCTCTCCGGGTTCAAGTCCTTCGCGGAACCCACCACCTTTCAGCTGCCCGGGCAACTGGTTGGTGTGGTGGGGCCCAACGGCTGCGGCAAGTCCAACATCATGGACGCCGTGCGCTGGGTGCTGGGCGAGAGCAAGGCGTCCGAGTTGCGTGGTGAGTCGATGCAGGATGTCATCTTCAATGGCACTACCACACGCAAGCCTGCCAGCCGCTCCAGCGTGGAGCTGGTCTTCGAGAACGCCGATCACCGTGCCGGCGGGCAATGGAGCCAGTTTCTGGAGATCGCCGTCAAGCGGGTGCTGACGCGCGATGGCAGTAGTAGTTACTACATCAACAACCAGCCTGTTCGGCGGCGCGATGTGCAAGACGTCTTTCTGGGCACAGGCCTGGGGCCGCGCGCTTACGCCATTATTGGCCAGGGCACCATCAGCCGCATCATTGAATCCCGACCTGAAGAGCTGCGGCTTTTCCTGGAAGAGGCTGCCGGTGTCTCCAAGTACAAGGAGCGTCGTCGAGAAACCGAAAACCGGCTGCATGACACGCGAGAGAACTTGACCCGGGTCGAAGACATCCTGCGTGAGCTGAACGCCAACTTGGAGCGCCTGGAAAAGCAGGCCGAGGTGGCGCGGCGCTACAAGACCTTGCAGTCCGAGGTCACGCTAAAGCAACACCAGCAGTGGTTTTTGAAGCGCGCCGATGCCCAGGCTGACCAGACCCGCGTGCATCTGGAAGCCGAAAACGCCAAAACCGCCCTCGAGGCCAGGGTGGCAGATGTGCGCCATATCGAGGCCGACCTTGAAGCTGTGCGCCAGGCCCATTACGCTGCTGGTGATCAGGTCAATCAGGCCCAGGGCCGGCTTTACGAGGCCAGCACCGATGTGGGTCGGCTGGAGGCCGAGATCCGCTTCGTGGTGGAGGGCCGTCAGCGTGTGGAACAACGTCTGGCCACCTTGCATGAACAAACCGGACAGTGGGCCAGCCGACGGGACGACGCGCAATCCGAACTGGAGAACTTGGCTGAACTGGCTATGGTGGGCGAAGAAAAAGCCGAGTTGCTGGCCGCGCAGGTGGAAGAGCAGGCCCTGGCGTTGCCCGACCTCGAAGATGCCGTGCGTGCGGCCCAGCAATCAGCCAACGAGCAGCGCACCGCGGTGGCCGCCGTGCAGCAGCAAATACAGGTGTTGGCGGCCGAGCAGCGCAGCATGGACGAGCAATCCCGTCAGCTGGGGCAGCGACGCGAGCGACTGAGTGTCGATCGCAAGGCCTTGGCCACGCCCGATGACGCCCGTCTGGATCTGTTGCAAGAGCAGCTGGGCCAGGCTCAGGAAATCGCCGATGTGGCGGATGCGCGCCTGCATGAACTGCAGGACTCTGTGCCTGTGCTGGACGAGACCCGCCGCCGCCGCCAGCAGACCGTGAATGCCGACACCGCCCGCCAATCGGAGCTGGCCGCTCGCCTGGAGGCGCTGAAGGCCCTGCAGGAAAAAGTGCGTACCGACGGCAAGCTCAAGCCCTGGCTGGCCAAGCATGGGCTCGATGGCCTGAACGGCCTTTGGACCCGCGTGCACATGGAGCCCGGTTGGGAAAACGCCCTGGAAGCCGCCCTGCGTGAGCGCCTGGGGGCGCTCGAGGTCTCCCGGCTGGAGATGGTGCGCGGCTTCCTGGGCCAAAGTGCTCAGGAAGCGCCGCCAGCCAAGCTGGCTTTCTTCAGCCCGCCCGATGTGATGCCAGCGTTGCCGGCAACAGGACTGGCACGGCTGGCAGATTTGCTGCGTGTGTCCGACCTGGGTTTGCGTGCCGTGTTGACCGACTGGTTGCAGGCCTGCTTTGTGGCCAGCAGTCTGGAAGACGCTCTGGCGCTACGCGACAAGCTTCAGAGCGGCGAGACCCTCTACCTGCCCACGGGCCACGCCGTGACTCGTCATAGCGTGAGTTTTTACGCGCCCGACTCCGAGCAGGCCGGCCTGTTGGCCCGTGCCCAGGAAATTGACAACCTGGACAAGGAGCTGCGGGCCCAGTCCCTGATTTGCGAGGATGCCCGATCCGGTCTGGTGCGGGCCGAGGCGGCTTATGCAGATGCCAGCCAGCGCCTGATGGGCGCGCAGCTCCTTGTCCAGGTTGTCAATTTCCTGGGCACGGGCCAACAGGCCGGCCTGCTCGGAGTCGGGCGCGTAAAAACTCACGCTATGACGAGTCACGGCGTGGCC
>JBJOJH010000318.1:0-6764 GCA_046046715.1 Pseudomonadota bacterium
TGACGCTGATGATCAGCAGCGCAAGCATGATGGCCTCGATCAGGGCGACACCCAGGATGGTTTTGAGCCGAAAAGACATCGTGTGGACGCTAGTGCAAGGGTGGCGAATGACCTTCAGTTAGGTGATCATCAGTTTTGGATCTGTGCGTCGCTGGGTTGTATTTTGAGTGCCCGGACATCGTTCCAGTCAGCATTGGCAGCAGGCTCAAAACCCTTGAATCCGATGGTTTTGAGCAGCTTCAGACCTTCCGGATCCTCCGTCATGGCCGCCATAGCCTTCAGCAGGGTGGCGCGCTGCTCTGACGTGACTCGGGGGTGGTTGGCAATGGCGTGCGCAGTGTAATTAGGTGTCTTCCAGAGGATGCGCAGGTTTTGCGCAACGTCAGCCTCCAGCAATTCCCAGGTGCGGTTAATGCCACCGCCTGCGGCGAAAAGGTCTTTTTCTACCGCAAGGTAGACCGAGTCGTGTGATGACACAAACCGTGGTGTGAAGTTGATGCCCTGCCTGCGCAGCTCGGCTCTGGGCAAGATGCTGGCTGCAAACGCTGCAGGTGCCGGGAAAACCAGTGTTTGCCCGTTCAAGTCCTTGAGGTTTTTGACGGCGCTGTTTTTGCGCACCACGATCAAGCCCTGCAAGCGAAGATCCTTGGCACGAGCCAGCGCCTGGTAGCCAGGCGCTTCATTGAACACCACAAAGTGGTATGGATTCATGTAGGCCAGGTCGTATTCTTCCTTGGCCAGGCGCTGCTCGAAGCTTGGGATATCTGGCGCTGTAGAAAACCGAAGGTTGATGCCGGTGTGCCGGGACAGCCATGCCAGCACGGGTGACCAGGTCTCGGCCAGTTCAGATGCAGCCTGTTGCGGTACAACGCCAAAAGTGAGTGTTTTGGCTGTCTGGGCCCCCGCGAGCCCCGTTACAAAGCAAAAAGACAACAGGCCCAGAGCCCGAATGAGAAAACGCATGCACACTACCTCGTGTTCGCCGGACCGGCTACCGGCCCAGGCTAAAACACGATGATAAGTGCCAGAGCTTCAGTTAATGGGCCATGGTTCCAGGTGCAGGCTTCCATTGCAACGCATCATGAATGCGGTGAGCCAGTGCCTGGTGATGAAAGGCGCTCAAGTCAGTGTCGATGGCCGCATGCATGCTTTTTCGCGCATGGGGCCCCAGCTGGGCCTTGAGCTCACCTAGAAACGGACAAGAGGCAAACACGCTCAACCCTTGATATGTTCCCGAGGTCAGCGCATCTTCGATCCACTTCGAGATCTCTCTGGCAAAAATCCGGTGCTGCTTGCGCCGAGCGTCCAACCTGGGTTCAAATCGCACACCCCCAGGGTGGTGGTCACTTCCACCATGACCGGGTCTTGCCGCATCCAGCTCGATTCCCTTGGCTCGGCCGGCAGGGTGTGATAGTTCTGCCATAGGTTCCAAAGTGGCATCCAGGGACGTGCGACGCAGCATGCGGGCCTCGGTCGCGTTCGCGATCACGATCAACTCGGGCATCATGTTCGTGCTCCTTGCGATTGTGGGTTGGGCTTCATGCTGCTTGCAAGGATGCCTGCCACGATGGCAGCAGTGCCTCGTTGGGCAAGGTCAGTGGCACGCCGGCATAGGTCAAGGGGCTCAGGCTGGCCCTGATCTCGCGGGCCCGCGCTTTTTTCAATGACTGTGCGAGTCGTGACATGTCGGTGGCCCAAGCTTCAAGCAGGTCATCGAGCGAGACGAGTCCCACCAACTCCTTTTGATCGCCAGTGACCAGTAAGCGGCGTACGCCTTCACTTTCCATCGCCAATACCGCATCGGATATGGATGCATCCAATGGAATGGCGACGAGCCGGCCGCTGCACAAGCTGCCGACGGTGACGCTTGTGCCATTGGGTGCACGGGTCAATACCTGCAGTGCCAGATCCCGGTCCGTGACGACGCCCATCACGGAAGTGCCTTGGAGTGAGTTGCCGATCACCACCACAGAACCCACATGTTTGTCTCGCATGCTCTGTGCGACCTCCTGCAAGCTCATGTCTTGATCGACGGTGACAACGTCGCGGGTGCAGATGGATCCAATGTTCATAGATATCTCCTGAGTTGATGCCCACGCTCGTGGGCGTTGAGGTGATGACAGCCAGAGGCGCTTGAAGTGCTCAAACGACTTGGGGTTTCCAGATGGGAGCGCGCGTCGGCATGTGCAGGTCCTGCGCGGTTTCCAGTGCCGATGCAAAGGCTTTCAAGTGGTCGGTGCATGCTCGGGCCTGCACTTCTTTTTGTTTGAAGGAGGTGCTCAAGATCAATGGGCGGCCTAGTAACTCGACCACCTCGGCTTCAGCGTGCTGTGCGCCGGCCCCGCCCATCACAGAAATCATGGCGACGTCCGGTAGTTGTTTCTGTCGTGAACTCACAAAACTGCGCATGGGGCCTGCCAGTCGGTAGGTCCAGATGGGTGAAATCAGCACAACAGTGTCAAACGCGATCGGCGGGGGGCCGGCATAAGCCACCTCAGGGGTGCGCTTCAACCAGGAATCCAGCAGACACCTCAGCATGCCCGGCATGCCTTTGCGGGTGCGAGCTTCCCGTATCTCTCCCATGGGCCAAGCCTGCTGGCTGCACAATTGCTGTGCAAGCCTGCGACTGGTACCCGTCAGGGAGTAAGTCACCACCAATACTTTGCCCATGTCCGCCGCTCCGTTGTGAGTCAGGTGTTCGACTCTAGGGGGCTACAGAAATGGGAACTTGCGAGCTGTCAAGAACCAGGCGGCATTTGTCACTGGTGAGCAAATCTGCCGGCCATCCTTCAATGGCCTGAACTGCGACCAACACCCGCTTTTGTGCCGGACACAGGGAAGTGCCGTGTTGAGTCGTGTTATACTAGTGGCTTAGCGGCTGTAGCTCAGCTGGATAGAGTACTTGGCTACGAACCAAGGGGTCGTGGGTTCGATTCCTGCCAGCCGCACCAAACGAACAACCTTGAAGCAGAGATGCTTCAAGGTTTTTTCGTTTCTGGACCTAAGTCATTGATTTATTTAGGTGTTTTTCTCTCTCGGCCTTTTGCAAGGACCACCTGTGGAGTCAAAATACTTCTACAGTGTGATACGTGACTGTGAAATGAAACATGCAGTTATGGACAAAAAATCAATGTATGGTGCAAGCCACGTAGCTTCACGAAATGGGGTACTTTCAGTACAACCGACGAGTCACTAAGCCATCTTCGATGGGATCATGGCGTTATCTGCGTCTGCTCACGGGAAGTTGCCGACCGATCTTTGGGCCTACTTCTCCACTCAGTTCGTTCGCGTCTCCCTGAAGACTCGTAACAAGGCCGAAGCTAAGCGAATTGGCACCGCCGCGGACTTTGAATTCATGGCCAAGGTCGTCTCCACCACAAAACAATGACTGCAACGATGACGGGGCCTACCTTGGTATCAATTCCGCCGACCAGAACCATGAAATCATGTGGGCGTTTCATAAAACACTAAAGTAGGTCTAGGGAGGGATAGTGATGGCCGAATGCCAAAGTGGGCCAAAGTCGTAATGACGCGGATGACACGCTCGATTGATTTTTGGTGCGTGAGCGTTTGACTTGCAAGCAAGTCAAGTTTGAATCACTGTTTCGGGAGGCGCCTATGGGAGTCCTTGGCTTGCCTCGGAGACGACCCCACAATCTTGACCAGTTCGGCGCTGCTGCCTACAAGTAGTTTACGCATCACGCTGGCCGATGAACGTCCACGGTTTTCGGACTGATATCCAGGAAAGGCTGTAAGTGCTTGGACAGTCATTCCTGGAGCACTCCGTTCTTGGGTTTTCGACCGACATTCTGGACGGATTTTGTGCTGCTTTGCAGGCCTCCCTAACTCCCCAACACTTTCCAAGTGATAAAACTCCGGGTATTGTTCAAGCCATAGGAGTTTGAACTTGTCCTCTGCGATAAAGATTTTTCAAGGCCGTTTTGGACGGGTCGCCCTTCTTGACATGGACGCCCCGCTGGTCGGGCACGCCCATCATCATTGCCACATCCTCATCAAGGCAGGAGGGGTGGACAGTGCCTTCAGTGTGCGGGGCGAACGTGCGCCCATCACGGACGAGTTGGCCGTGCTGGTCAATGCCTGGGAGCCACACGCCTATGAGCACGACGCGCCGCCCGATGCGCAAACGCTGATACTGGCGCTGTATATCGAGCCAGGCTGGCTCGCAGAACTGCAACGCTCGCTTGCTCTGTCAGCTCACCCACGTTTCTTCCCGCAGCGCTGTGTGCGCTTGAACCCCGCAACCCGTAGGATGGTGGAGGAGTTCGTACTGGAGCTTTGGTGGGACGACGAAGTCTCGCCTTCCCGCCTCGAAGGCCTTCTGTTCAACCTCATCATTGCCGTAGTGGACAGCTACACTGGTTGGCGTGACCTCTCCAGCCTGCTGAAGACTCGACCGCCCGTATCAATGGACCCTCGCGTTCGCCGGGCAATAGCACTCATGCGTCTGGACGTTGCCTGCGAGCTCGATGTGGACATGCTGGCTGCATCAGCGGGTCTGTCGCGGGCGCACTTCTTCACGCTATTTCAGCGTGATACGCAAGTTACGCCTCTTGTCTACGCGAATGTCTTGCGCTTTGAGGCAGCTATTCAGCGGCTGACGAAGACGCAGGACTCTGTTGGCGACTTGTCTCACGACTTGGGCTTCTCTGCGCCTAGCCATTTCTCGCGCTTCTTCCGCTCCCATCTGGGCATCACTCCGACCGACTACCGTCGCAAGGTGAACCTCTTTGAGCCCCCCTCCGACCCGCGCGACGCAGAAATTTAGGCCCTATCGAAAAGTCATCAGACTTTTTGGATAGTGAGCCGACTGGCGGGTCAATTGGTGGACGCAAGCGATAACGCTGAACCGCCTTGTTTCCTGAAACTAGCACTGCATGACAAAGCAGTTGCCAGACAGCTCAGGAGACAAATTTGCACGCAGACACTTTACTTACAGGAGCGGCCCGCCAGGCGTGGATTGGCCAGCGTATTGAGCGCTTGGAAGATGACGCCCTGTTGAACGGCAGGGGCTCTTTCGCCGATGACACCGGCGTTCGCCCCGGTACGCTTGAGGCTGCGATTCTGCGCTCCCCTCATCCCCATGCACTGCTGCTGAGCATCGACGCTGCCAAGGCTCTCGCGCTTTCCGGGGTGCGTGCGGTTTTGACCGGAGAGGATGTCAAGGCGTGGTCACAGCCGTTTGTGGTGGGTGTGAAGCAGCCCATGCAGCACTGGGTTCTGGCAGTGGAGCGAGTGCGTCACGTCGGAGAGCCGGTTGCCGTGGTGGTGGCCGAAAACCGCTACATCGCTGAAGACGCGCTGGACCTCGTCAGGGTCGAGTACGAGCCGCTGCCTGTGGTCGTGGAAATTGAGCAAGCGCTGTCGGAAGAGTCCACGGTGTTACACGAAGCAGTGGGCTCCAACGTCGTCTCGGACAGAGCGTTTCGATATGGCGACCCAGAGTCGGCGTTCAACGCGCCTGGTGTTCGGACTGTCAGTACCAACGTTCATTACCCGAGAAACTCGTGCTCTCCGATGGAGTGTGGCGTTGTCATCGCCGAGCACCTGCCTGGCGATGAAGGCTATGACGTCCTCTCCAATTTCATGGGGCCGTTTTCCTTGCATGCGGTCATGGCGATGGCACTGAAGGTTGCGGGCAACAAGCTACGCCACCGTGTACCGCGCGACTCGGGCGGTAGCTTCGGGGTGAAGCAAGCCGTCTTCCCCTACGTCGTCATGATGTGCCTGGCATCTCGCAAAGCCGGCACACCGGTGAAATGGGTGGAAGACCGGCTCGAGCATTTGAGTGCTGCAACCTCCGCCACCGCACGATTGACTCACATCGAGGCTGCGGTGACGCCAGAGGGGCGCATCCTGGCGCTTCGATACGACCAGACCGACGAGGTCGGGGCCTACCTTCGAGCGCCTGAACCAGCCACGTTCTATCGGATGCACGGAGCGCTCACTGGTCCGTATGCCGTCGACAACCTGTCAGTGCGAAACCGCGTTGTCGTCACAAACAAAACCCCCACGGGGCTCGTTCGCGGCTTTGGTGGACCCCAGGTCTTCTTCGCGCTGGAGCGGTTGATGGACCGCATCGCGGTGGCACTCGCTATCGACCCGGTCGAACTGCGCCTTCGCAACTTCGTGTCGTCGGATGCCTTCCCCTACACCGCTGCAGCGGGCGCGGTGCTTGACTCGGGTGACTACGCGCGCCTCACGAAGATGGCCATGGCCGAAGCGGGGGCTCAGGAACTGCGGGAGCGACAAGAAGTCGCACGGGCGGCGGGAAAGCTATATGGGATTGGGGTGGCTGCCATCGTCGAGCCGTCAGTGTCGAACATGGGCTACATCAGCACGGTCCTCACGCCCGAGCAGCGGGCCAAGGCTGGCCCGAAGAACGGCGCGATTGCCAGTGCCACGGTCGCAATCGACCTGTTAGGCGGGATAAATGTCACCATCGCTTCCGCCCCTGCAGGCCAGGGCCACATGACTGTCTGCGCTCAGGTGGTGGCCGACGTCTTCGGTCTCGAGCCGTCGCAGGTCGTGGTCAACGTCGAATTTGATACAGCAAAGGATGCCTGGAGCGTGGCTGCAGGCAACTACAGCAGCCGCTTTGCAGGCGCCGTTGCTGGAACCGTGCATCTGGCGGCTCAACGCCTTCGCGACAAGGTCTCACGCATTGCAGCAGCTGGCTGGGGATGTCCCGAGGCAGATGTGTGCTTCGAAGGTGGACAGGTCTTCAATCGTCAGCAGCCATCGCA
>JBJOJH010000319.1:0-10521 GCA_046046715.1 Pseudomonadota bacterium
GCCGAGGTGACGCATCCGCGAGGTTCCCGATCTTTGTCTGCCCACCTCAAGAGTCGGCTGGGCCTGGAGGGCATCAAAAGCGCTATCTTGTACGAGGTGCTGGGGCGTAACGGTGTGCAAAGTGGCCCTACCTTGGCCGCCGCCATCAAGGCGTTGCCCTTGGTGCTCAGTGCCACGCGACCGTTGGATGAGGCCATCAGTACAGCCGGAGGCGTTGCTTTCGAGGCGCTGGGCCTCCAATCGGCACTCAAGGCTATGCCCAACGTCTTTTGCGCTGGAGAAATGCTGGATTGGGAAGCCCCGACCGGCGGCTATTTGCTCACAGCCTGCATGGCCAGCGGCAAAAAGGCGGGTGAGGGGGCTTGGGAACTGCTACGCCAGAGATAAGGGCGAGCAGAAGAGTTGGGGTTGACGAGCCTGACCCCGGCACTGGCTCCACAGTTAGGGCTGCTTGGTTCCCCACCTGACCCGGTTGGCCGCTTCACCATGCGGGAAGGCCCGTCAGCTCAAATTGTACCCAAGGACCCGACCTTTAGAATCCGCGCCATGTCTTATCTCGTGCTCGCCCGCAAGTACCGCCCCAAAAATTTCACAGAAATGGTGGGGCAAGAGCACGTGGTGCGCGCCTTGGGCAACGCCCTGCAAACCCGGCGCTTGCATCACGCCTACCTCTTTACCGGCACGCGGGGGGTAGGCAAGACCACGGTGTCCCGCATTTTGGCCAAGTCGCTCAATTGCCAGGGGGTGGATGGCCAGGGCGGCATCACTGATCAGCCCTGTGGCGTATGCCAAGCTTGCACCGATATCGATAGCGGGCGCTTTGTGGACTACACCGAGCTGGACGCTGCCTCTAACCGGGGTGTGGACGAAGTTCAGTCTTTGCTGGAGCAGGCGGTTTACAAGCCGGTGCAAGGGCGCTTCAAGGTCTTCATGATCGACGAGGTGCACATGTTGACCAACACGGCCTTCAATGCCATGTTGAAGACCCTGGAAGAGCCGCCCGAATACCTGAAGTTTGTGCTGGCCACCACCGACCCACAGAAAGTGCCGGTCACGGTGCTGTCGCGCTGCCTGCAGTTCAATCTGCGCCCTATGGCGCCCGAAACCGTGCGCGAGCATCTGGGGCGAGTGCTTCAGATCGAGGGGGTTGAGGCAGATGCGGTGTCTTTGCGCTTGTTGGCCCGAGCTGCACGGGGCTCCATGCGTGACGCCCTCAGCCTGACCGACCAGGCCATCGCTTTTGGCGGCGGGCATTTAGAAGAGGCGGCGGTGCGCCAAATGTTGGGCAGTGTGGATCGCAGCTATGTATTTCGATTGATTGGCGCTTTGGCCCGTGGCGATGGCCAGACGGTGGTTGAAACGTCCGAGCAACCCCGGCTCAATGGCTTGAGTGCCGCCTCCACCCTGGAAGAAATGACCATGGTGCTGCAACGCATGGCCGTTTTGCAGGCGGTGCCCGCTACGACAGCAGATGAGTCTGATCCGGATGACGCTGACATGCGCCGCCTGGCAAACTTGATGCCACCCGACGAGACCCAGCTGCTCTACAGCATGTGCCTGCATGGCCGCGCAGAACTGGGCTTGGCACCCGACGACTACGCGGCACTGACCATGGTGTTGCTGCGGCTGTTGGCTTTCAAACCCCCAGGTTTTGTGGCCACGGCTGAAAAAAAAACACTGAATAAGCCGTTTGCCCCGCCCAATGCGGTGCCTGACCCGGCACCGCTACCCACGCCACAGGGCGGCGCTCAATCCCCAGCCCTCGTTGCCGCGGATAAGGCCGAGACACCTCAGCCGGCTGAAGTCCCCATGCCTGAGCGGTGGGCTGAACAGGCGGATCTTACGAAGGATGTGCCAGCCGACGTCCCAGCCGATGTGCTGGCGGCAGTCGAGGCGCCACCTTCGCTTGCCACACCTGACGGGGACTTCTGGTATGCCACGGTCCAGCAATTGGTGGCTGCCGAGGCGGTGACCGCCTTGGCCCGTGAACTGGCTTTGCAGTCGCAGCTGGTGGGGCGTGATGCAGATCAGTGGCAGTTGCAGGTGGAACGTGAATCGCTCACCCAGCCCGGTAGCCGCGACCGTTTGCAGGCTGGTTTGGCCAGCATCGGGCATGCCGTGCGACTGACTGTGAGCGTCGGACCAATCGCTGACAGCCCGGCACGACGCAATACGGCTCGTGCGGAAGAAAAGCAGCGTGCCGCCGAAAAAATCATCCTGGATGACCCCTTCGTTCAAAGCATGATGCGGGATTTTGGGGCGAAAATCGTCTCCGGTTCTATCAGGCCACTGGACTGAATTCCACCAGGTTCAGTGCCACTTCAACGGCAGCTTGATCTGCCTGGACCCCGAACTTCCAACCTCTCCCAGACACCAGATAAAAGGAATCATCATGTTCAACAAAGGACAACTCGCCGGTCTCATGAAGCAGGCTCAGGCCATGCAGGACAACATGAAAAAAGCCCAGGAAGAACTGGGCAATATCGAAGTCACGGGTGAGTCGGGTGCCGGCCTGGTCAAGGTGACCATGACCTGTAAGCACGATGTGCGTCGCATCACCATCGACCCCAGCCTGCTGGCCGAAGACAAGGACATGCTGGAAGACCTGGTCGCCGCCGCTTTCAATGCAGCCGTTCGCAAGGCGGAAGAGACCTCGCAAGAAAAAATGGGCAAGCTCACTGCCGGTATGCCGGGTTTGCCAGGCGGCATGAAGTTCCCGTTCTGACGCAGACTGCTGAAATGCCCGCGGCTGCCGTTGTGACCCTCGCTCATGTCTGACGCGCACGCACTCGATGCATTGATACAGGCATTGCGGCGCTTGCCGGGTGTGGGTGTGAAGTCGGCCTCGCGCATGGCTTTTCATTTGCTTCAACACGACCGTGCCGGGGCGCAGACCTTGTCTGCCGCGCTGGCCCACGCTGTTCAGCACACCCGCCACTGCGAGCGTTGTCACAGTTTTACCGAGGCGCAAGTTTGCGCGCTTTGCCAGGACCCTCGTCGCGACACGACCCAGCTGTGTGTCGTTGAAAATCCTTCCGACCAGTCTGCTCTGGAGCGCACCGGGGCTTACAAGGGGCTTTACTTTGTGTTGATGGGGCGGCTCAGTCCGCTCGACGGCATTGGCCCGCACGACATCGGCCTGAAAAAACTGTTCGAGCGCGCCTTGGATGGTGTCGTGAAAGAAGTCATTTTGGCCACCAATTTCACCGCGGAGGGCGAAGCAACCGCCCATGTCATCAGCGAGGGCTTGAAGACCCGAGGATTGACGCCCACCCGTTTGGCCCGCGGGGTACCCATAGGCAGCGAGCTGGAATACGTGGATCTAGGCACCATCGCCCATGCCCTGGTTGATCGCCGATAGGCTTGAATTTTTAGCCACCTATTACAAGTAGAGACAGTTTGCGGGCTATCAATCAGTACTAACCCGCGATCGGGAATATCCCGATACCCACCGGTCCACGGTCTTGATATGCTTTTCGCAAATGAAAAGTGATCCAGTCCAAACGAGTTCCCATTTCGACATCAGGCGAGGAACCCTGCGTTCGGTGGCTGCATTGGCGGTGGCCTCTTTTGCGGCTGTGCCTATGTGTGTGCAGGCCAAGCCTGAAAAAGCGCGGGTGATTATTGCCGTGGGTGGCAAGGCTTCTTTGTATCACCTGCCACTGACCATCGCAGAGCACCTGGGCTTCTTCAGAGATGAAGGGGTCGACGTGACGATCGATGATCACAATGGTGGAGCCGTGGCTCTGCAAGCGATGCTGCGAGGCTCTGCCGATGTTGTGGCTGGTGCCTACGAGCACACCATCAGTCAGCAGCTTGAAAAGCGTGACTTGCGGGCCTTTGTGATGCAGGGGCGTGCACCCCAGATTGCGTTGGGTATTTCTGTCAAGGCCATGCCTGACTTCAAGTCTTTGGCTGACTTGCGTAACCGGCGCATTGGTGTTTCGGCACCAGGTTCATCCACCAATATGGTTGCCAATCTGGCACTTTCGCGCGCGGGTCTCAAGCCTGGCGATGTCCAATATGTCGGGGTCGGTTCGGCGGGTGGTGCCATCGATGCCTTGCGAAATGGGCAGGTCGATGCGCTCTGCAACACCGATCCGGTCATGACCATGCTGGAGCAAAAAGGTGAGTTGAAAGTAGTGCTGGACACCCGTACCCTCAAGGGCACGGCACAGGTGTTTGGAGGTGCCATGCCCTCTGGCTGCCTGTACGCACCCCTGGCTTTTCTGGAAAAAAATCCTCAAACCGCGCAGGCACTTGCCAATGGCATCGTACGCAGCTTGAAATGGCTGCAAACTGCTGGGCCCAGTGACATCATTCGTTCGGTGCCAGAGGCTTATCTACTGGGGGACAGGGCGCTGTACCTTGCATCTTTCAACAAGGTACACGAGGCGTTTTCGGTCGACGGTCTGATGACCGAAGAAAGTGCCAAGGTGGCGCTCAAGGCCCTGGTCAGTTTTGATGCTGCCATGAAAGCTGAAAAGATAGACCTGTCCCGCACTTACACCAACACATTTGCCCGAACGGCCAAAGAGCGATTCAAAGCTTGAAGCCGAGCTGTCTCTTAGCGGTTGGCAACCCGCACTGGCTTGACCTTGGCATTTGAGCTGGCCACTGCACGGCCTTGGGTGGATGCCGTGCGTTTGGTGACTTTGACCGAACGTGGGGCGGTGGTTGCTTTGGCACTGGCGACAGGCGAAGTCTGTGCAAGAAACACTACCACCGACTGCCCTGGTTTCAAGGCGGCCGTCGGTTTGACCTTGTTCCAGTCAGCTACGTTGTCTGTCGTCACACGATAACGGCGGGCCAGCGAGGCCACTGTATCTCCCTTGCGTGCCTTCACGACCGTGCGTTTGAGCGTGATTTCCGGCGCCAGAGAAATTTGCCCGTTGTCTGCCACATGCTCGGCTACATTGCTCACCATCCCGCTTGCTCGAGGTACCAGCAAGGCAGAGCCGGCCTTGATCATGACACGGGGCGGAATATTGTTCAGACGGCGTAATTCATCCTCGCTCATGCCCACCCTGCGCGCGGCATCTGCAGTTTTGAGGGTGGTCGGCGCCATCCAGACCGTCCAACTGGCCAGGGCCGTTCCAGCGTAACTGTCCAGGTTGCGTTTGAAGACGGCTGCGTTGTCCCAGGGAAGCAGGATCTGTGGCGTGCCGGCCGCCAGGATGACGGGCTTGTTCAGTGAGGGATTCAGTGCCTTGAAGTCCTCCAGAGACACCTCGGCCAATTTGGCGGCAAGACTGACATCGATGTCGCGCGTCAGGGTGACTGATTCGAAATAAGGGTGGTTTTCTATCAGTGGCAATCGTGAATTGAAAGCAGCGGGGTCAGAGACAATGTTCTTTACGGCCTGTAACTTGGGTACGTAAAAACGCGTCTCCATGGGCATGGACAAATCCAGATAACCGGTTTGCAGACCTGCTTTTTGATTCTTGGCAATTGCCCGTCCCACACTGCCTTCACCCCAGTTGTAGGCTGCAAGCGCCAAATGCCAATCTCCGAAAAGTCCATACAGTTTTTGCAGGTAATCGAGTGCCGCACGTGTAGAGGCCAGCACGTCGCGCCTGTCATCCCGAAAGACACTTTGCTTGAGCTCGAAGGTTTTCCCCGTGGCGGGCATGAATTGCCACATGCCCGCCGCCTTGGCGCTGGAAACGGCTTGCGGGTTGAACGCGCTTTCCACAAACGGCAACAATGCCAATTCGGTTGGCATGTTGCGCCGTTCCAGTTCCTCCACGATGTGGAAGAGGTACTTGCGTGATCGCTCGGTCATGCGATAGATGTACTCAGGGCGAGCGGTGTACCACTGCTCCCGATCTTGCACCAGCTCGCTTTTGAGGTCAGGCATGGCGTAACCCCGACGTATGCGTTCCCAAAGGTCGACGGGCGTGGCCAGAGCCGCTACACCCGATGTGGATGTTCGCCCGGGCTGAATGGGTGATAACTCTCCGATGGGGTAGGCCGGTACCGTCGTGGGCTTGGATGCAGCTGCCTCACGGGAGCTAGGCGGCTGAGTCTCGATGGCCCCTTCGTTAGCTGGGGCACCGGGCATCGGCAGGCTGCTACAGCCGGTCAGCCACAGCAGGCAAGCTGCCATGACAAAACTTGGGTATTTCATTTGAACTGGTTTTTCCACTCGCGCAGCGCTGCAAACAGGGCCACTTCACCCACGGCCTGTGGGTCAAAGGCGTGGGCGCTGGCGGCTACTGCAGGTTCGCGTGAGCGCAAGAAGGGGTTGATGAGCCTTTCCTGCCCCATGCTGGACGGCAGTGTGGGCATGCCACGCTGACGCCGTGTGGTGCACCAGCGCTCAAAGTCCTGCAGTTCGGCGTTGTCGGGTTCGACAACCCGGGCAAAGCGCAGGTTGCTCAAGGTGTATTCGTGGGTGCAGCACACCAGGGTGTCTGCTGGCAAGGCCGCCAGAGCATCCAGGGAGCTCATCATTTGTGCAGGCGTTCCCTCAAACAGGCGCCCGCAGCCGCCGGAGAACAGTGTGTCACCACAGAACACAAGGGGCTGGCCGTTGATGCGCTCGCTGAAGTAAGCAATGTGGCCTGCCGTGTGGCCCGGAACATCCATCACACGAAAGCGCAGACCGATGCACTCGAACTCGTCGCCGTCATCCAGGGCCTGGTAGGGTGCCGGAATGTCTTCCAGTGCGGGCCCGTACACCTTGGCACCAGTGGCGATGCGCAGCGCTTCGACGCCACCCACATGATCTGCGTGGTGGTGCGTGACTAGAATCGCCCGCAGCTGCAGGTCCTGCAATTCCAGTGCTTTGAGCACGGGCTGTGCGTCCCCCGGATCCACGATGATCGCCTTTCGTCCATCATCCAGCATCCAGATGTAGTTGTCGGTAAATGCAGGAATCGGAGTCAGGTTCATGGGCGATCGAATTATAGATTTGCAGGCTTGGTTGCGTACGCCTGCTGGCCAGTACCTGCTGGCTTGGGAGCAGGCCCGACTGGACGAAGCGGTCGCGGACCTTTTCGGTTATCACGCCTTGCAGCTGGGCCTGGGCGAGCTTGACGCCCTACGCGCCAACCGCATGCCGCATCGCTGGCTGGCGGTGCCAAAGGCAGGCCCGCAAACAGATGACCTGGGCAGTGGCCCCATGAATGGTGCGGCTTCCAGGGCCGCCTTCGTGACCGACTTTTCCGCTTTGCCTTTTGGTGCCAACAGTCTGGATCTAGTGGTGCTGCCACACACGCTGGAGTTGGGCCTGGATCCACATGTCTGTCTGCGCGAAGTGGAGCGTGTGCTGGTTCCCGAAGGGCGAGTGGTTATTTGTGGCCTGAACCCCATGAGCATGTGGGGTTGGCGCCAGCGGGCAGACCGGGCCCTGCAGCGATGCGGGATGGATGCCCTGTTTCTGCCAGAGGCGGGTGAATTGATCGCCTACTGGCGTTTGCGGGACTGGCTGCGGCTGTTGAGCTTTGAAGTCGAAACCACCCAGTTTGGCTTGTATCGACCGCCCGTGAATCGGCCCGGTGTGCTGCAGCGTTTTGCCTGGATGGAGCGTGCCGGCGAGCGCTGGTGGCCCATTTTGGGCGCTGTATATTTGTTGGTGGCTGTCAAACGGGTGCACGGCATGCGCTTGATCAAACCCAGCTGGAAAACAATGCCGCACCGCGCGGTGGCTTCTTCCCCTGTAGCCAGTCGTGATACCCCTTTTCAAGGGTCAGCCCGCCGGAACGATCACCCCAAAACAGAAAGACCAGATTGAACGCGATAGACATTTACACCGATGGTGCCTGCAAGGGCAACCCTGGCCCGGGTGGCTGGGGGGCACTACTGAAGTCGGGTGCCACTGAAAAAGAGTTGTGCGGCGGAGAAATGGGCACCACCAACAATCGCATGGAAATGACCGCTGTGATTGAAGCCCTGGCAGCTCTCAAGCGTCCGTGCATCGTGACCCTGCATGTCGACAGCCAGTATGTGCTCAAGGGGATGACAGAGTGGCTGCCAGGCTGGAAAGCGCGTGGCTGGAAAACAGCGTCCAAGGAGCCGGTCAAAAACGTGGATCTTTGGCAAAGGCTGGATGCACTCGTCTCAAGTGGGGGGCACCAGATCGAGTGGCGATGGGTGCGAGGGCATAACGGCGACCCAGGCAACGAGCGAGCAGACATGCTGGCCAACAAGGGCGTGGAGATGGCCCGTCGGTCAGCTTAGTCACACACTGATACAGTTTGCACGTTGCACCCTGTTCGTCCATTCCCCTGACTGAGAAGTTTCATGGCCTCCAAACTTGCCTATCCCCTTATTGCTGCCGCTGGCATTGCTGCTGTTTCTGGTGCCGCGTGGTGGTACCAGAGCCGGCCCCAGGCGCCTAAGGAGGCCGGTGCAGCGCCCGCCAGTGCAAGTGCCAGTGCAAGTGCCAGTGCAAGTGCAAGTGCCAGTGCAAGTGCCAGTGCCGCACCCGCCGGGGCCGGTGGTGGGGCTGGAGCCGGAGCCGGCGGAGGTGCAGGTGCTCCTGCTCGACCAGCAGGTGTCGAGGTGGCCAAGGTGGAAAAAGCGACGCTGCGCGACGATGCACAGGCTGTGGGCACCTTGCGTTCCCGTCAGAATGTGATGCTCCGGCCGGAAGTGCCCGGGCGCATCAAGGCGCTGGGTTTTGCGGATGGTGCACGCGTACGCCGGGGCCAGGTGCTGGTGCAGCTCGATGACGCCCTGCAACGTGCCGAAGTCCGCCAGTCCATGGCTCAAGTGTCCATTGCCAAGGCCAACTTCAAGCGCAACCAGGAGTTGGTGGCCGAAAACTTTGTCGCCAAACGGGTGCTGGATGAGAGTGCTGCTGCGCTTGAAGTGGCTGAAGCACAGGTCGCTTTGTCATGCGCGCGCCTGGCCCGCATGGTGGTCCTGGCCCCCTTCGATGGCGTCGTGGGCTTACGCAATGTGAATGTGGGCGATTTCGTCAAGGACGGTGCCGATCTGATCAACCTTGAGGACACCGGCAGCATGCTGGTGGATTTCCGCTTGCCTGAGCGCTACCAGGGCAAGTTGAAACCTCAGCAAACGGTGGAGATGGCCATCGACGCCTTCCCCGGACGCAGTTTCAAGGCGCAAATTCAGGCGATTGATCCCCTGCTGGATGCCAATGGCCGTTCCGTGGGTGTGCGGGCCATGTTGCCCAACAGCATGGGCGAGGCGGCTGTAGCAGGCAAAAAACCAGGCGCCCCTGGCGATGCGGCCAAGGACAAGTCCTCCAAAGATGCCGTAGCCGGCCCCGGGGCCAAGCCTGCGGCGCCAGCCAAGCCGACCCCGCCAGCGGCTGGTACGGTCGCCGTACAAGACATGCCTCGGCTGACGATCGAACCCAGCCCGTGTCCTGCCAGCCCACCTGTGGTTGCCGCAGGCGCTCCGATGCCTGCCGGCAAACCAGCGTCAGGACCGGCACCATTGCGCCCCGGTATGTTTGCCCGGGTAACAACAGTGTTCTCTGTCAACGACAGCGCCTTGGTGGTGCCAGAGGAAGCCATCGTGCCGCAAGGGGGCAAGCAGTTTGTGTTCAAGGTCGTCACACCTGCTGATGTGCCAGGACTGGAGGTGGCCAAATTGCCACCGGACACCCAGTTTGTGTCAATGCGCCAGGAGGTCAAGCTGGGTGTGCGCCGCCAGGGCAAGGTGGAAATCACCGAGGGGCTGCAAGAGGACCAGACCATTGTGGTGGCCGGTCAGCAGCGCTTGCAGCGTGACGGCACTGCCCTGCGCGTGGTCGAGATGGGTCGCCCCCAGGCTGGCGCTGCCCCTGCGGCCGGCGCTCCCGCAACGCCCACAACCCCTGCAACGCCGGCGGGTGGTGCTGCAGCGCCAGCTGCTGGTGCTGCGCCAGCAGCAGCTGCCAGCCGCTGATCTGACAGAAAGCACACTATGCAACTGGCAGAAACGTCTATTCGCCGCCCAGTCTTTGCGACTGTGCTGTCCTTGCTGATCGTTCTGGTCGGTGCCGTATCTTTCAACCGCCTCAATGTGCGGGAGTACCCCAAGATCGACGAGCCCGTGGTGTCGGTCCAGACCCGATTCGGTGGTGCCTCCAGCCAGGTGATCGAGGCCCAGGTCACCAAAATTCTGGAAGATTCTCTGGCCGGTATTGAAGGCGTGGACGTCATCACCTCCAACAGTCGGCAAGAGCGTAGCCAGATTTCCATACGCTTTGCCCTGACCCGCGATGCCGACTCTGCAGCTGCTGATGTGCGCGACAAGGTATCTCGCGTGCGCCAACGGCTGCCGCAAGGCATCGACGAACCCGTGATCGCCAAGGTCGAGGCCGATGCCTTTCCCGTCATCTTTCTCACCCTGAGCTCAGACACGCACAACGCCTTGCAGTTGTCGGAGATGGCCAACTCGTTGGTCAAGCCCGTGCTGCAAACCGCTCCGGGCGCTGCGGACGTGACCGTCTTTGGCGAGCGCAAGTTCGCGATGCGCATTTGGGTAGACCCGGACAAGCTTGCGGCCTACAAGCTCACGATTCAGGATCTCGAAGATGCCCTGCGTCGCTCGAATCTGGAG